>NZ_CP015411.1:522500-525000 GCF_001750165.1 Pseudoalteromonas luteoviolacea | reverse complement strand
ATAGAGCAATCCCTAAATGATGTCACTAAAAACCTAGAGCTGCTTGTTTCTCAAAATGAGCAATGCCAACGTGTTATTGCGCTTGAAGGTGTAGGTGTTTTAGGCGCAGCGGGGCTAATTGCCAGTTTGAGTCAAACGAAGCATTTTAAAAATGGACGATGTGCTTCAGTATATTTAGGCGTCACCCCAAAACAATTTAGCAGTGGCGGTAAAACTGTGATGCTGGGGATTGATAAATGTGCTGGAGATAAACAGCTAAAGTCCTGTTTATTTTTGGGGGCATTGTCATACATTTCTAATCTGCCGGAAAAGCCCAAGACATTGAAGCAGCAATGGCTGTTAAGGTTAGTTGCTCGTTCAGGTGTAAAGCGAGCTTGTATTGCGCTGGTGAATAAAAATATCAGAACTGCTTGGGCAATGCTAAAACAAGGTACGAATTACCAACCCGCAATGATTTAAAAAACATTTTAAAAAGAGTTCGACAACAATGTAATTAAAAGGTAAGACCAACCTTCTGAAAACCTGTCTGAACTTGAAGTGAGAATACACTAACGAAGCGTTTAGGACAGAAGGTGCGAATAAATCAAAGGTTAGAGAGTAGCGCTCTCAAAAGAAACCGTATATACGCAAGCATCTTTAATTTTAAAAAACATGTTGTCAAACAAGTGGAGTCCATATACAAGTTCAGGATGACATGGTGAAAAAGGTTAATGGCAACGAACGCAGTGAGAGCGCTCTTTTTGCGCAAGGTGATTATCGTGCAAAAGGCTAGCGACAACGAACGCAGTGAGAGCGCTCTTTTTGCGCAAGGTGATTATCGTGCAAAAGGTTAGCGACAGCGAACGCAGTGAGAGCGCTCTTTTTGCGCAAGGTGAAATAAGCGAGTTTAACCGCTGCTGAGGGACTTAAACGCAAAAAACCCGCTGCATTTCTGCAACGGGTTTCTTTAATTGGGCCCTGGCAATGTCCTACTTTCACATGGGAAACCCCACACTATCATCGGCGCTATTTCGTTTCACTACTGAGTTCGGCATGGGATCAGGTGGTTCCAAAATGCTATGTTTACCAGGAAATTCTGTGTGCAAGATGTTTAAAACACCTTACTAAAATCTGGAAGCGTAATTAAATTCTTATCGTCTACTTTTTATTCTTAACTTCTAACAAGCTTAAAACCACTTTGGCGTTGTATGGTTAAGCCTCACGGGTAATTAGTACGAGTTAGCTCAATGCCTCACAGCACTTCCACATCTCGCCTATCAACGTTGTAGTCTTCAACGGCCCTTCAGTTAACTCTAAGTTAAAGTGAGAACTCATCTCGAGGCTCGCTTCCCGCTTAGATGCTTTCAGCGGTTATCGATTCCGAACGTAGCTACCGGGCAATGCTATTGGCATAACAACCCGAACACCAGCGGTTCGTCCACTCCGGTCCTCTCGTACTAGGAGCAGCCCCTCTCAATTCTCAAACGCCCACGGCAGATAGGGACCGAACTGTCTCACGACGTTCTAAACCCAGCTCGCGTACCACTTTAAATGGCGAACAGCCATACCCTTGGGACCGACTTCAGCCCCAGGATGTGATGAGCCGACATCGAGGTGCCAAACACCGCCGTCGATATGAACTCTTGGGCGGTATCAGCCTGTTATCCCCGGAGTACCTTTTATCCGTTGAGCGATGGCCCTTCCATTCAGAACCACCGGATCACTATGACCTACTTTCGTACCTGCTCGACGTGTCTGTCTCGCAGTTAAGCTGGCTTCTACCATTACACTAACCGTACGATGTCCGACCGTACTTAGCCAACCTTCGTGCTCCTCCGTTACTCTTTGGGAGGAGACCGCCCCAGTCAAACTACCCACCAGGCACTGTCCTCAATCCCGATTAGGGACCTAAGTTAGAACATCAACACTACAAGGGTGGTATTTCAAGGTCGGCTCCACACAATCTAGCGACTGTGCTTCAAAGCCTCCCACCTATCCTACACATGTAGGGTCAATGTTCAGTGCCAAGCTGTAGTAAAGGTTCACGGGGTCTTTCCGTCTAGCCGCGGGTACACAGCATCTTCACTGCGATTTCAATTTCACTGAGTCTCGGGTGGAGACAGCGTGGCCATGGTTACACCATTCGTGCAGGTCGGAACTTACCCGACAAGGAATTTCGCTACCTTAGGACCGTTATAGTTACGGCCGCCGTTTACCGGGGCTTCGATCAAGAGCTTCGACAAAAGTCTAACCCCATCAATTAACCTTCCGGCACCGGGCAGGTGTCACACCGTATACGTCATCTTACGATTTTGCACAGTGCTGTGTTTTTAATAAACAGTCCCAGCCACCTGGTCACTGCGGCTCTCGTTTGCTTACGGAGTAAATCCTTCACAAACAAGAGCGTACCTTCTCCCGAAGTTACGGTACAATTTTGCCTAGTTCCTTCACCCGAGTTCTCTCAAGCGCCTTAGTATTCTCTACCTGACCACCTGTGTCGGTTTAGGGTACGATTCGATAT
>NZ_CP015411.1:242500-517500 GCF_001750165.1 Pseudoalteromonas luteoviolacea | reverse complement strand
GTCAGCTTGATTTGACGCTAATTCTCTCTCTTTGTACTCTTCACTTTCATTACCTATAACCTTTAATTGCGTCTGAGTTAATAGATAGTCTACGCGTCTTGCTATTGCACTTCCCGAATCAACCAACTCAAGGTTTCCATGTAATAATGCTTTTAGGGGTTGTTTGATAATTGGAAAGTGTGTACACCCTAAAACAAGCTTGTCAATTCTGGTATTTATATTCAGCCTGCCAATCTCATCTCGCAAACGTTCATGTTGCCATACCCGATGCCAGTAATAATGCTCAGCGATATCCACCAATTCAGTTGAGTGATAGATATCAACCTGACAATCTTGTGCAAAAGTCGATACTAAATGACCCGTGTAAGCGTTTTTCGAAGTTGCGGGAGTAGCCAAAAGTCCTATGTGTTTACTTTCACTGGCTATGGCTGCAGGTTTAATCGCAGGAACGACTCCTACAATAGGAATATCGGTATATTGGCGTGCAGTTTCTAATGCATACGTTGAAGCCGTATTACATGCAATGACGATTACATCTACAGGATTACAGCTCTTTTTAAGCCAAGCTAATAAAGATATTAATCTCGTTTTGATTGTTTCTTGAGACTGCAAACCATATGGCAGTAGTGCATTATCCATGACATAACTGTACTGGGCATAAGGCAACTTCTTTTTAATGTGTGATAGGACGCTTGTTCCACCAATTCCTGAATCAAATATGAGTATGTGCGGCAAACTTCAGTCTCCAAACAATCAAGACTCGAAGTTTGCCACGCTATCCAAAGAAAATAAACAACACTGGAATAGCTTAGCTATTTTGTGTCTCTTCTTTGCTATTTAAAGCACTAAAATAACTTTGCGCGTAATCTAAAAATTGGTTTAGTCTTTGTTGGCCTTCATTCATCCATGCCATGATGTCAGGAAGCTGTGATTGCAAACCCAAAGATTCCGCTTCGCTATTGAGTCCTTCTAAACGTTTATCTAATGGAGCAAACGCCTGTTCTAATTCTTTCATCGGGTTGCTTTGTTGATATTGTGCAATAGCTGCGGAAGTTTTGCTTTGCCTGAGGTCCATTGTAAAGTTTGTAATTTGATCATTATTCAAACTCAACTCTTGTGCTAATTCAAATGCATCATCGTATTCACCCGCAAAAAAAGAGTCACTCACATCACGAATATCTTCCATCATTGCATTTATCGCTTCTTGTTCCTTCTCATTAAGCTCGCCATTAACACTGATTGAGAAGCTCACCTCTTGAGATGAACTTTCCCCATATGCAAAACCAACATTACTGCCTTCACGCTCGTAACTTGCAGCTCGAGATTGACTATATGCATCACTAAAAGAGATCACGACTTCATCCCCCTCTGCCGTAGTAAATGCATATTCAGCTTTGTTCGAAAGACTCGCAAACTGTGCAGCACTCACAGAAAGATGCTGTGGCGTTGGATTAAAGAGCTCTTTTTCAAATTCATCTAACCCATCAAAGATCCCCTCTTTAGACTTTTCTATGCCTTCTGAGATCTCATCATCGAATAGCCCTGAGTCTTTCAACTCTCCTGTGGCTTCATCAATTCCCGTTTGCACGCCTTTGCGTGCTTGTTCTAACATGCTCTTCAACGTATCGTCGTCTTGACCATCCGCTTTTGCTTTATTGATTGCCCCCTGCACAAAGCCAAGTACATTCTTAACTATCTCTTCGTAATCAAAAAATGGTTTTTCAGGCTCTTCTTTTTTCTCAATACCGAGTGCTTGTGCCAACTTGTCATCGAGCACTTTTGCTGCGACTTGGGACTTATTGCCCTGATAAACATCAGAGTTTATTGATATGTTAGGAACATTTGGTTTAGCTTTTGCCGCATTGTGCTGCATTGCTGGGTTCAACAGCTGATTCAACTGTCCGATCTTCATGATTGCTCTCCGCTATACCCTATCAGTTAATTATCGGCCATATGTGACAAAGCTAAAGGTGATTTGTACAATAAAAGTGCAATTTTAGTTGTAAGCACTGGACAAATGTTCCTCGCCCCCTAAAATAGCGCCTCCTTGCAATATATAAAGGTAGCCTCAGCATGGCCGTGATCAAAATCGATGCTTCGCAATACGAACAGCAGCTTTTAGAAAAACAACAGCGTATCAGCACACAATTCGCTCGCTTTAATGCGCCTGAGCTAGAAGTCTATGACTCAGAGAAAAGTCATTATAGGCAACGTTGTGAGTTTAGAGTTTGGCACGATGATGAAGATTTGTATCACATCATGTTCGACCAACAAAGCAAAGAAAAAATACGTGTCGATAGCTTCGATCCAGGTGCGCCTTTAGTCAACGAGCTCATGCAAGTCATGATGGAAAAGCTGCGTAACAATGAAACTTTAAGACGTAAGCTATTTCAAATAGATTATTTATCAACACTTAGTGGCGAAATACTTATTAGCTTACTTTATCACAAGCAGCTTGACGATAAGTGGCATGAAGCAATGAGTACACTCAGAGCAGAACTACAGCAAACGTATAAGATCGACTTTATTGGCAGAGCTAGAAAACAAAAAGTTGTTTTTGGTGATGATTTCGTCACAGAAAAACTCCGTGTAGATGGCACTGAATATACTTATCAGCAGGTCGAAAACAGCTTTACTCAACCCAACGCCAAGGTAAATGAGAAAATGCTGTCATGGGCTAAATCTATTGCCCGCCCGCTATCGAACGACTTGCTTGAGCTGTATTGTGGTAATGGTAATTTTTCAATTGCACTTGCTGAGCATTTTGACCGCGTCTTGGCCACTGAGATTTCGAAATCATCTGTACATTCTGCGCAATATAATATTGCAGCAAACAAGGTCTCAAATCTTGATATCATTCGTATGTCGAGTGAAGAGTTTACAGATGCAATGCAAGGTAAACGTAACTTTTCACGTCTCAATGGCATTGATCTGCAATCTTACAATTGCCAAACAATATTAGTTGACCCACCGCGTGCAGGTATGGATGAATTGACCTGCAGATTGGTTAGTAATTATGACAACATTATCTATATATCTTGCAACCCAGATACACTGGAGAGAGACCTAGAGATTTTAAGCGAAACACATAATATATCTCGAATCGCAATTTTTGACCAATTCCCATACACACACCATGTAGAATCAGGTGTATTTTTGACACGCAAATAACCTTTTTTTGACTTATAAAAAACCCCGCAAAAGCGGGGTTTTATTTTAAGCAGTGTAAAATTATTTACTCGCTAAATAATTAATTAGTTTTGCAATATCATCTGGGCTTGTCACACCAGACTCTCTGCCAAGTACTAACTTATACTTACCACTGACGATAAATGTTGGTACGCTCGATAACGCCCCTTTTTCCTGCAGCTGTTTTTGTTGCCTTGCCATTTTTGATGCTTTAGTACGTACAGAAAAGCTCTTGTACATTTTATCAAACTTAGTGCCATCTACACCTTGTGCTACAAATACATCTTTAATATCAGCAAGCTCATTAAACCTACCGCGCTTTGTGTGAATATGATTGAACATCGCAGATACAATTTGATTCTTCTGAGGAAGCACTTCAGCTGTCGCTAATGCCGTTGCAATCATTTTCTGATGTTCCGGATCGCGGATACCTACGAAATCGACATGGCTTTTCTTAAATTTCACACCCTCATCAAGTTTAGGCTTAAACTGATCAATCAAGCCTTCAAAGTTATTACATGCAGGGCAATAAAATGAAAAGTACTCTGTCACTTCAGGTTTCTTAGTACCACGCTCAGCAATCACTTCATAGTGTTTACCTTCTTCAAAGGTTGTGGCACTTGCTGCCAATGGTAGCACTAATGCTAACAGGGCAGCTTTAATTGATTTCAACATATTCTTCTCCAACCATTATTTTTCTAGTAAATACTTAACTAATTCATTAAATTCAGCTTGGCTTTTCAATGAATTAATAACCACACGGTATTTATCATTCACGATAAAGGTAGGTACGCTTTTAAGTGCACCTGATTCACTGAACCTCTTCTGATCATTTTGCATTGCGTTTTCTGCTGAAATGACTGGCATACTGGCTAACGCAGCATCAAACTTTTCTGCAGATACGCCATGGGCTTCAAGGAGCTTTTGCACATCTTTCATGCTCGCAAAACGACCATTTTGCTCATGGATAGTTTTAAAGATTTGATCCACGACTGGTGACTCAACACCAAACTGTTTTGCAATAATATAACCATAGCTTAAGTAGCTTTGTGCTTCTGGGGGCAAGCCACCTAAAAAGTTCACATGGATCTTTTCAAATGGTACTGATACAGGAAGACTTGCATGCAGGGCTCTAGCAGGTCCCTCAAATTTGTAGCAGTGAGGGCAATAGAAAGAGAAAAACTCGACCACTCTAGGTGTTTTACTTTTTTCTAATGACAGTGTTTCGTAGTGAACACTTTCTTTAAAATCTGCAGCGAATGCAGCAATTGGCAAACACAATGCCAGCAAAGCCACTTTAATCGATTTCAACATGTACTTTCTCTCTTAAATTTTATGGATAAATTGTAAGTGCTGGCTCATCAAGCGCAGCCAATTGTTCTTTTAATGCCAAGATTTGCTGTTCCCAATATTTGTCTGTTGCAAACCAAGAAAAGTTCCTTGGAAAAGCAGGATCTTGCCAACGTTTTGCCAACCACCCCATATAATGGATCATACGCATTGCTCGCAGAGGTTCAATCAATTGCAATTGTGTCATATCGAGTTCACTAAACTCTTCATAGCCACCCAGTAAAGTGTCCAATTGCAACGCTTGGTTTTGACGATCACCATTTAACATCATCCATAGGTCCTGAATAGCAGGCCCTTGGCGGCAATCATCCAAATCGACGAGCATGAGCTGTTCTTGCGACCACAGAATATTGCCAGCATGACAATCACCATGCAATCGAATCGTATCATTAACTTTGAACTTTTCTTCTGTTTTTTTAGCAACTTGCTCTAAAACCGTTGAAAAAGCTAATTGCAATGTCTGAGGTAAACATTCGCTAGCCAATATTTCTCGGCTCGCTTGTGTCAAAAAGCTCTCCGTATCTATGCTAGGACGGTGTGCAAAACGATATTTTTTTGAAACACTATGCAGCCTACCTATATAGCGGCCAAGCACTTCTAATTGATCTAAGTTGTCCATCTCAAATTGTCGACCACCAACACTTGGAAATAATGCAAAACGATAACCTTGGTGCTCAAACAAGCTTTCATTGTCACACCTAATTGGACAAACAACCGGCACTTCTGCTTCTGCGACCTCAATTGAAAATGCGTGCTCTTCCATAATTTGCTCGTTTGACCAACGGTTTGGTCGATAAAACTTAGCAACATAACGCTTATTATCATCTCCACGAAACTGATAAACACGGTTTTCATAACTATTTAAAGGTAGGAGACCTGATTCAGGATAAATACCGATACTTTCGATTGCATCGAGAATCAAATCTGGTGTGAGGTTTTGATAGCTAAAGTCGCTCATTGCTGCTGTCCGTTGATAGTATAAAAGATCTGGTATTGGCACATAATGCCTTTAGACCACAGCACAATAGGATAAAGCCAAGTATGTTAGGAAGCAAAATATATTATGGCTTGAATGCTTAATCTATTCTTCATTCAAGCCATGCTAACTATTAGCGTCCTTTAAAGAAATTGGTTGGTTGAGACACTTGTGACTTTGACTGCCCATCACTCGATAGTACAAAATGAAACTCAGTCACAGGTTTAGTTAAATCATACGGATCCATGACAACTGAGACAGGTATATCTAGTGTAGACCCTGCAGCGACCGTAGCAGATTGTTTACCTAATAGCTCAAAGTGCTCAAGGCCTGCCACTGAAATGCTGAATGTTTGTACCGTCTGCGCTTTATTTATAAGTTTTAGAGTATAGGTATTTTCAACCATGCCATCATAATTAACGCGATAGAGTTGATTTCTATCTCTAATGATATCTAGCTCAAAGGTTTTACGCATTGCTATGTTAGTCACTAAAGCGCCACTTAAAACAAATAAAATGAGAACATAACCGATTAACTTCATGCGTATAGGTTGGGTGATTTTTTTAGTGTGCTCCAAATTTCGCTCTGTCGTATAGGAAATTAACCCTTTCGCATAATTCATTTTTTCCATTACACCATCACATGCATCTATACATGCACCACAATTAATGCATTCATATTGCAAACCGTTGCGAATATCAATCCCAGTAGGACACACCTGCACACATAACTTACAATCAATACAGTCACCTAGCCCCAACTCTTTAGGGTCCTGTTTACGGCCTCTTGGTCCTCGCCCCTCCCCACGCTTATTGTCGTAGCTAACGGTAAACGTATCTTTATCAAACATCGCAGATTGAAAACGTGAGTAAGGACAAATGTGCAGACACATGATCTCGCGCATCCACCCTGCATTACCATATGTACAGATGGCAAATACCACCACACTCACAGTGGCGTAGCCACTGGCAGAGAACATCAATAAATCAGGTAATAATGTTCTGATTGGCGTGAAATAGCCGACAAACGTCACCGCGGTGAAAAATGAAAACACAGACCAACTAAAATGCTTCATCCCTTTGCGGAACAATTTATCGATATCCATAGGTCGCTTATCAAGTTTCTTTCGCTGATTTGCCGACCCTTCACATTTTTCTTCAAACCAAATAAAAATAAATGTCCAAACAGTTTGAGGACAAGTATAACCGCACCAAACTCGTCCATAAAAAGTCGTCACTAAAAATAGCGCAAATGCGGCAATCATTAATATGAATGCCAAAATAGTGAGATCTTGTGGCCAAAGTGTCAGACCAAAAATATTGAATTTCTGCTCAAACAGGTCAAACAAGACGGCCTGCTGTCCATTAAAATTGAGCCAAGGTAAAAGCATAAATACCAACATGCCCAAAAAACCAATTCGCTGACGAAGCAATTGGTGCATTCCTTTTACTGCTCGCACATAAATCCGATTGCGCGGGTTAAACCTATCAGGCTGGAGATTTTCAGGTTTTTGGATCTCAACTGGGATATTCTTAATCTTGATCTTATTGTCCATACAAGCTCCTTAAGTGCTTTGGACAGGTTACTTGCTACAGTGACCTTACTTTTATTAAGGATATTATATGCAACAGCACGCTTTTAGCGTAGCCATAAATCGCACGACGGTGGCAAAAACTACGAATATTTCCTGAGCAATTCGCTTGCTTTTGATTCTGGCATTTTATTACACTGTGGCTGTGATTGAGTCGAATAGATCAAATTAGCGAGCTTTATGAAAAAATATCTTTTATTAGTACTCATTGTATTAGCCCTTTTCACTATAGATCATCCTTTGATCAAGGAGCCTAGGGATAAATTCCTGCAACAGGGTGTAGATACTCTTGGTGAAACTAGTCAAACCCAATATAGCCTTGCAGCAAAACAAGCTAGACATGAAATAGCGAGAGAACTCGAACTCTCTGCATCCGAACAAGAATATTTATTAGATGTTCTTGCAACAGATAAAAAAGTGAAGATGTTCCACGTACGCTACTGCCAAGAACACGAACTAAACTTATACTTTTTTGGCCCCAAACTAAATACTATTTGTGACGCAGCAGAAAAAGCGATCAAAAAGGCTGAGTTTTAAATGATCGACATTACTCAATTCAATAAACTCCGAGCCCGATCTTTTAACGATCAAAAAGCGTTGCTAAAAAAGATAGCGAAAGGACAAACTGTGCTGTGTAAAACCTGCGGGAAAGCAATTAGTCTCAATGTGGCGGTCAAAGAGGGCGAAAAAGCATCTGCGCAATGCCCAACTGGTTGTACGCACATTGAATTAGACGTAGCCTAAGCTACGTCTAATTATTTAGTCGTTGTACAAACCACTACCCAAAGCAACCTGCTCAATTAATTCAGCGTAGGCTGGGGCAACCTCAGCAGCTAATTGATACTGCTGAGTGGTAAATTCATTTATATCAACTTCGATAGATTGGCAATACGTTTCAACCTGCGCATACTCTAGGCTAAAAAAGCCCAGCAACTCCGTGCTTGTCACAAGCGCTTGCTTCAATTCATCGGAAAGTAGATCACTCTCATTTAGCTTGTTCAAATAACTTTGGCAACCATACAAAAAACCGGTGCTCCAAAGCTGTTTATCTTGCCAAGATGATTCACCATCAAACGGTAAAACAAACCCATTTGAAAAAACCTGCTCACTAATATGATGGTGTAGAGCTAGCATCGCAAAGACCACATCTTCTGATATTTTCTCATCACCACCAGTGACATGGCTTAACCACATTTCAGGCTCTATGCCATCAGGGCCACATACTGTAGCAAATAAAAACCCTTGCAACGCTTTTAACTCAAACACCTCTGAGTTAGTCTGTATGCGTTGTTCTAAGTACTCATTGAGTAATGCCTCATGGTTAGGCAGGTAACTAAAATCCATCATTATTTACAAACTCACTGGATACCTGCCCTGAGAATCAGGACGTCCTAAAAACTTAACGGCATCGTGTACTTCTTTAGGTAAGGATGCATCTGGCTTTACATTGCCTGCTACTTTGAACTGCATGTTTTCAGCCAGTGTAGCATCAGCTCGTAAACCAAGTAAGTTTTCTGGTTCAACGACAATCGCAATGTCACCTGACTTACAACTCAATACACCGCTTAATTCCCCAATACTAAACCAACCCGACATGCCCTTAACCTGGATATCTGGACTGCTAATATCTCCTTTAAGGCTTTCACAATAAGGTTGACCACTGTTATATTCATCCAGCTCTAGGATTACACGCCCTTTTGCGTCAACAGGCAAAGGTAAATTAACTTGACGCATCGCTTGCTCAACACTAAATCGAAGCGTTGTATTATCTAACTCAATACTGTTTCCAAGCAACGACACGGCAAAGTTACTACGCCCAGATATTTCAGTAGATTGACGGGCATTGCCAAAGTTTAACTTGCCTTGAACTTGGCCTGTAAACAGTGCCCAACCATTTATTTGCCACTTAACATCATTAAATTGTAAATTTTGATATTGCACACCACTTACTTTGCCATCCCAAAGCGTTCCTGTCACAGTGCCCAATCGAATATTAGGAGGAATATGTGACTGTGCCAATTGCAGCGCAATTGGTGCAGGAATACTCACAACAGTAAAAACAATAAACGCGAACAAAAAAGCCAATACTACACTAACTGCATTTTTCATATTTAATTCTCTAACACCAAACGGCTCACGCGAACATATCCTTGCTGTGGCTCTTCACCTAAATCTAGGTTAGCGACTTTAACCCCATGTTGGTTAGTGAGCACATCAAGCCAGCTGACTAATTTATTGAATTCTACATTATCAATGTTGATACGCAGTGTATTATCCCTTGGCTGCATCTTACTGATCTGAATGCCATGTCTGCCACGGGTACGATTCACCAGCTGAGTCAGGTTTTGATTGCGTGATGTTGCTTGAGATGAGCCGCTTGCTTTAAGTTGCGCAACACTTTTTGACACCCAAGCATGAAAGTTTTGCTGCTTCTGAAGATCAGCTTGTGCCTTGTCTACGCCTGCGTTCAGCGGCTTTATGACGCCCATCACTAGAACAAAAATGACAAATACAACACCGGCGAAAATCAGCAGCTTTTGCTCTTGCTCTTTGAGGGATTGCCAATAATTCATCACTTGCTGCTTCATGCTGCACCTCTGATTCTTATTTCACCAATAACGTAATCACCGTCATTATTCAACGCACCTTGCTGAACCTCAACACCTCTTTGCTCAAGGATAGATTTTACTTGGCTAAATATTTGGAACCCCTTTGCTTTAGCTCTAACTCTTAACTCATTTCGTTTGTGGTCATATCTAAAAGTCTCGGGGTCAAAATCATCTACTTGTGCATAGATTGATACGAAATGATTTGTCAGTTCTAAAAACCCGCCTTGCTCACCGCCGCTTAACGCGTCCAATTCATTTTGAATTTGTTTACGAAGTAAGTGAGGACGTACTACTTTATTTGGAAATGCTTGCTTATATACACTCATTGCTTGCGCTTTGTAAGCATCCGCCTCGTTCTGTAACATGACGAGCTGCGCTGACTTAACTGACACAAACGCCAATAATGCTACGCCAGCAGCAATTACACCTGCTTTCCAATCTCGCCACCACTGTGGCTGTTTTTTCTTAGCGGCAAAAGGGCCTTGTCGCAAATTGATTGGCAACGCATTAAGACCTTTAGCAAAAATAGCTAAAGGTAAATCATACTCAGCCTCTTTCTCAATAAGCTGTTTCGTCGTATCGAGGCTAGTTGCTGGACTATAATGCGTAATTTGGGATTCAGGTACGAGGGACAAATAATCACCGACCCAATCTGACTCTACTGCACTGATATGCCAGTGTTCACCCTTGAATAACCATTGCTCCTGGAGCTCAATTGCGCTCAATGTATCCGTATCCGGTGAAGGCAATAATAAAGCATCAGGGGTCACCACCGCAGGCTCAATATCAAAATCTTCTAATACTGACATCCAATCCTGAAGCCATACTAAATCACATAACGCGATATTGATGAAATGCTTATCATCAATTGTAGTAGGCTTGCCAAAGGCAATAAATACATCATCAATATCACTCGCAACCTGCTCTTCCAACATAAATGGCAATGCACGCTCTAGCTTACGATTCCACTTAGTTGGCAATGCAACTTGCTTTAGCTGAACACTGGATGCTGGTAGTAATAAGGCAGTACTGCGCCCTGATGTTTTTTCTGTTAACTCTCCAAGTAACCCACTGTGCTCCAACTCACCACTGGCAATGATCTGCGAATCTGACTCAGACCATATTAACCAACTGACAGGTTCCTGCTGTGACTGGCCAACACGGACCAATAATTTTTCTGTCACTGAACGCCTCCAAACTTGCGTGCCAACACAGTTGCTCGACCGTCTTTTATTTCGAGTATTGAGGTCATCTTAAACAACCGCTCATCAAACGACGCCTTAGCACGCAACTTAAAATAATTGCTTGTTATTGTGAAAATTTTCTCAGCTTTTTTAGTATCCTGAGCACCTTGATTTTTTACTTCTGAAAAGAAATCCTGCAAGTTATCAAATCCTTCTTCTGGGCGAGCGGCTATGACGGCTTCAGCACCAGACAGGCTCAGCCCATCTAACAATGCACTCAACAACAATGCTTGCTCGGGCAATACCGTATTCACATTGATAGCCAAATCCGTACTACCAGGAATGACACACACATAGGGTAATAACTTTTCCATGACCAACGGGTTAAACCCCTTGATCACTCTTAATTCACTTTCAGACGCCATTAAATTATTTGCTGTCATATAGGGCATCTGCCTAGACATGTATTCATCTTCCTCGGCACCAGAGCGGTATGTAATGCTGTCTTCATCCAACCAATCATAGACACTGTCAGCCATTGCCTCTTCACTCTCTTGCGCAGGTAAATCCTCAATATTTTTAAGTAACTCTAATAGAGCTCTGTGCGCGGGGTTGGTATCCGTGCTTTTGGCATTTTGCTCTTTTGGTGCTCTCAACGCATTAAGATTTAAGCACGCTTGTAAGTCAGTAATTTTACCACTTAAAGTGCCGTGATCGACGGGGTAAGGCACCTCATCTATCGCCCATGGCTGGCCTAAATGAACTTTATCAGGATCATCTTTACGACTTTCCAACAAGACTTTTTTTACCAGCTCTTCTGTGCCATAGCTGTACCATTTAGCTTGTTGATGCGTTTGAATATTCGCAGCCTTTTGTACCTGTACCATTAGTGATGATGACATTTCAGCGGCCAAGCTTGCAGCCAATGCAACAATAAATAAAACGATTATTAACGCTGCACCTTGTTGCTTTCTCATGGCTTCCCTCCACGCTGGTTGACATTATCGCCTGAATTATTATTGCCACCGCGATTGAGTCCGTCATCTAACCCATTAGACACGTTATTGCCATTACTTTGTGCCGCTTTTGCTTGTTGTACTTTACCATCACCTGGAGTCAAGAAGGTGCGTCTCAGAGGCTCAGAGTCTTGTCTTTGAACCGTCACTGCAACAGCCAACGGCAACGCTTTGAGCTGCCAACTATCTTGCCATTTTTGCTTATCATCTAAAAACTCGAATTTGAGTTCTTCGACATTATCCAATAGCACCTGAGCTCGAGGTTCTGAACCATCTAATTCATCGACATACACGCGATAAATACGTTCTAGTTTATCTTCTTTTACCCGATAGCCTACGCCCTGAAGTTCAGAGCGTGGTAAAAGACTTACTGGGTTAGTCCACCCATCTCGAATAAAAGCAATACCGTCATACTGACTTTCTAAAGCGTAACGACCATGGATGATATATGTTGGACTAAAATCACCAGCTTCATTTCGCACTTCGCGCTTAGTCATTTGATTGAAGTCTTGATCCATCAATCGGAAAGTAGTCTGAAGCCCTTCTAACTCAGCAATGGTTTCATCTGATGCCTCTTTGGCCATAATGGAGGTGTCCAGAATTTGATGCGACGCGGTAACGATAAAAGCCAAAATAACCAGCGCAACCATCACCTCGAGCAGGGTAAAGCCAACTTGTTTGCGCCTGATAGATATCATTACTTTTTACCCTTGTGCATAAAAGTGGTTAAGTCATAGAGCGAATGTTCTCGCTTTTCATCTTCAAACACTTCTATTGTCAGTTTCACAAACTCAGCATCCGCTGTCTTTTCTACTTTTTGGCTCCAGTACCAAGTCTGACCAGCAAACTCTTCATCACCACTGTCTGAATTTTTTCCATTCCATTTACCACCACTGGCTTTAGCTCGCGCCATCACCATCTGATTCTCCGCAACCCATGCGGCATAAGTTTGCTGCTCAATCGTGCTCATATGATTGATATGTGAGCCTGTGGCTTGTAAAGCCGCAATTCCAGCTACCGCACATATTCCCATGGCAACCATCACTTCTAAGAGGGTAAATCCTGTTTGTGTTCGCTTAATCATACTCAGGCTCCCGACGAAGCTTAACTGGCGCCATAAACTCACCTTCAATGTAGTAAACAGGTTCTGATGCTTGTGCCAATTCAAGGGAAATTTGGAAAGCACTCACTTCACCAGATGATAAAATAAGTACTTGTGGTATTTTCTTCTTTTTAAGCTCTAACAAATTATCATCATCACCAGAGCCCATTATTTCTTGCCAATTCGATTGCTCAAGTAAATTATCTTGTGACCAAGAAAGATCTTCTAAGGTCAATTCAACTTTGTAGTCTTCAGTATACTCAATCGGCTTGTAAAGCTCTTCGGCTTCGAAAGTGGTCCACTGCTCACCGTCGAAGACCAAAAACTCTATTGTGTCTCTATCCAAGTGAAGACCCAACTCGACCTGATTCAGTACCGCAAATTCTGATGCCAGATTCACAATACCATGCAGCTTCAAAGCTTCTTTTTCCAACAACTCCTCGTCACTTTCACCTACGGTGAAGGTCACAATTCGAATAGAGAAACCAATGATCAGGAGAACAACTAAGATCTCGATTAGGCTAAACCCTCGAGATCTACGCAGCTTTTGAGTTGAGTATTTCACGGGTAACGACATTAGCGCTCTTCTTCATCTCTCCAGTTACCGATATCATCTTCGGTACCTACTTCGCCATCAGGACCCATTGAAAAAATATCAATTTTACCAATTTCACCAGGGCTCACTAACTGATATGGATTATCCCAAGGATCCAGTGGCAGCTCATTGATAAATCCACCATCTGGGAAGCGCTTTGGCACAGGGTCTATGGTCGTTTTCTCTACCAACGCCTCTAAGCCCTGCTCTGTCGTCGGGTAACGCTTGTTTTGTAGTTTATAAATTTTCATCGCGCTTTCAATTTGCGTGATATCAAGGCTTGCTTTATCGATGGCAGCTTGCTCTTGGTTACCCATGATATTTGGTGCCACAATTGACAAGATCATACCGATGATAACCAGTACCACCATTACTTCTAGTAATGAAAAACCAGACTGTTTCTTCACAATTTATACCTCTATGCTGTTGCATTGGCTACACGTGCGTGTAGTCCAGTGTGTTTATCTTTAAATATATTGACTACAAACCAATTGCTTTGTTCATTGCCATAATAGGTTGGAGTATTGCCATAACGATGAAGAGTACAATTAATGCCATACTGGCAATCATCGCCGGTTCAAGTAGCTTAAGTGAAACACTTACCATACTTTCAAACTCCCTGTCTTGGTTATTGGCAGCACGCTCTAACATCTGCTCCAACTCTCCAGACTTTTCACCACTGGCAATCATATGTAGCATCATTGGCGGAAATAATTTTGTTTGATGTAACGCAGCTTTTAGGCTTGCCCCTTCGCTGACATGAGTTGCCGCTTCAGCCACAGCCGCTTTAATTTTCTCATTTTCCAATACCTGCCCAGATATCTTCATCCCCTCAAGCAAAGGGACTGCGCTGGATGATAAAATACTAAGCGTTCTTGCAAAACGGGCAGTGTTAATACCCCGACTGATTTTTCCAATACCAGGTAATTGCAATAATTTGGTATCGAACCAAAAGCGTGCTTTAGGGCTCTTTAACGTTTGCTGAATAGCGGCAATTAAGCCTCCCATTGCAATCGTTGTTTGCATCCAATAATCTTGCACGAAATTACTCGCAGCCAGCACCCATTCAGTCGTCCAAGGTAACACTTGATTCGACTTTTCAAACGTTTTTAAAATCTCTGGTACAACCGTTCCGAGTAACACGGTCACAATTGCGATGGCAAAAACCACCAAAATCATTGGGTAAACCATGGCTTGCGTTATTTGACTGCGCATATGTTGGCGCTGCTCAGTGTAGTCAGCCAGACGATTCAATACTTCATCAAGATGACCTGACTTTTCTCCAGCCGCAACCATTGAGCGGTATAAATTGTCAAAAACATGTGGAAAATCAGACATCCCATCAGCAAGCGTATAACCCTCCACAACTTTGGACCGCACAGCCATTAGCATGCGCTTTAAGCGTGGTTTTTCACACTGTTCAGCTACAGCCATAACTGCCGCCTCTACTGGTAATGAAGATTGGATCAAAGTCGCAAGCTGACGTGTGATCAGCGCAATGTCACTCACTGAAGGCTTGTAGCCGCGTGATAAGGTAAAACCGCCACTGGCTTGTGACTTCTCCTTTTCCGCTGCGGGTTCAACCTCTAAAGGCATCATCGCCTTTTCGCGCAACATTTGTCTAACTTGTTTGGCTGTGTCGGCTTCTAAAATGCCTTTTTTTTCCTTGCCTTTTGCATCCAAGGCACGATATTCAAACGCCGCCATTATCCTTCCTCACGTGTCACTCGCATCACTTCTTCTAGCGTTGTTTGTCCCACTAGAACACGTGAACAGCCATCTTGGCGAATACTCGGGCTAAATTGACGGATATACTTTTCAACCGCCTGTTCACCTTTACCATTATGGATAAGCTCGCGAATATGCTCGTCAACAACGAGTAACTCATGAATACCGGTCCGGCCCTTGTAACCGTTAAAGTTACATTCCTCACAGCCTACAGCGCGATAAATAGTCGTTTGCGAATCTTTTTCAACGCCCAGTAATTCACACTCTCGCTCATCTGCCAGATGAGGCTCTTTACAGCTTGGGCAAAGTGTTCGTACAAGACGCTGCGATAAAACACCGAGTAGCGATGATGAAAGCAAGAAAGGTTCAACCCCCATATCTTCCATACGCGTTATCGCACCCGACGCCGTATTTGTATGCAGTGTCGACATGACTAAGTGACCCGTTAATGAGGCTTGAACAGCTATTTGCCCAGTCTCTAAGTCACGGATCTCACCGACCATCACAACATCCGGATCTTGACGAAGGATCGCTCGTAACCCTCGCGCAAAGGTCATATCAACTTTCGGATTGACCTGAGTTTGACCAATACCAGGGATTTCGTATTCAATTGGATCTTCAACCGTCAGGATATTTCGGTCTTTGGAGTTTATCTGCGTCATGCCTGCATACAAGGTGGTACTTTTACCAGAACCTGTCGGTCCCGTAACCAAGATAATGCCATGTGGCTTTGCGATAATCTCTGAGAACAACTCGCGATTTCGCTCAGTCATTCCTAAATCTTCTAAGTTCAGTCTCGCGTTGTTTTTATCAAGTAGACGCAATACCACCCGCTCACCAAAGCTTGATGGCATAGTCGATACACGCACATCAACTGCGCGACCTGCAATTCTTAAGCTGATACGACCATCCTGTGGCACACGCTTTTCTGCAATGTCCAATTTGGCCATTACTTTGATACGAGAAACCAGCAGCGAAGATAACTTTCGATTTGGCTTAAGGACTTCTTTCAATACACCATCTACACGAAAACGAATAACTAAATCCGCTTCGAATGTTTCGATATGAATATCAGACGCACCTTCTTTGATAGCCTCACTGAGCATGGCGTTAATCAATTTAATGATTGGTGCATCATCATCGGCTGCCAACAAGTCTTCAGTTTGAGGCATTTCTTCAGCCAAAGAGAAAAGATCGACTTCATTGCCGATATCTTCCATCATTTGCTGAGTTTCAGAACTGTCACGCTGATAGGCGGCTTCTAGCAAGAGCTCAAACTTCTCTTCATCAATGACTTCAATCGTAAAGCCACCACCAGAAACTCGGCGCACTTCAAGTAACGCCTCTAATGATACATCCCCTTTATGGAAGACTTTTAGCCCTTTTGGATCATCACTTAGCAATATACCTTCTCGGCGCGCAAAAGAGAACGGCAAACGCAGCTGAGCATGCTGCCCTTCAAGCGCCTCATCAGTCGCGGCCGTGGCCGCTTCTGTTTCAACTGGCGCCTCAACAACACTCATGCTTGCTTCAGTCATCTTTATTCTCGTTTTGCTCATTTAAGTACTGCTCATAAGTTGGTGGTAATACCATGGCATCATTCCACTCAGGCAATACTGGCGCGTCTTCAAATGGCATTAAATCAATACCATCATCATGCTTTTTAATCTGTTCGTTGCGAATAAATTTGTATTTCGCATGGCTTAATTCATTCATGCTACGGCTATCACGCACAATAGTCGGGCGAATGAATACCAATAAATTACGCTTACGTTTGCTGGTATTCGTCGACTTAAATAAGTGACCTAAAATAGGAATATCACCTAACAGAGGTACTTTAGACACACTTTCTTGTACATCTTCATCGATTAGACCACCAAGAATAACCATGCCACCATCATCGGCAATCACCGTTGTATTAATTGCACGTTTATTTACAGAAATGTCGACCGCTGTCGCACCACTTACACTCGATACTTCTTGCTCAATCGTTAATTGAACCGCGGTTCCATCATTGATCTGTGGTGTCACTTTCAGCTTGATACCTACTTCTTGACGGTCAACCGTCTGGAATGGGTTGGAGTTATTTTCGCCGGCTGCAGAGCCTGTGATAATAGGGACTTCTTGACCAACAATCATAGACGCTTCTTCATTATCCATGGTGGTTACAGAAGGCGTTGCTAGAATATTCGAGTTCGTATCTGTCGCCACAGCCTGGATAATAGCACCCCAGTCATTTTTAACGACCCCGGCCGCTAGACCATTTACTCCGCCAAGCAACTGACCTAGTGCATTTAAGTCACCTTCAACGGTTTCTTCAAAATCATTTAGCTGCGCATCATCACCTGTAACGGTTCTTTTAATGGTTTTGTCACGGGCTTGCTCTGCTGCCACAGCCAATGAACCAACAGGCACCGTGGTGCCATTGTTGAACTGCAGCATACCACCTTGCTCTGTGATCCACTGCAGGCCAAAGTTGATACCATCCCCTTCGAGAACTTCAACAACAATCGCTTCAACTAAAACTTGCGCACGGCGAACATCTAACTTTTCAATAACATTTGCCAACGAACGCATAGTATCTGGCTGCGCTGTGATAACCAATGAATTGGTTTCATCATGCGCTTCGATACTTGTCTCATTGCGGTTACTACTGCGAGAGCGGGTCGATTTTCCTGCCCCTTGCGCTTCTTCTTGCAAAGTTTTACTTACGCCTTGTAGCACTTTAACCAAGTCTTCAGCTTTTGCATAATCTAAGTAAAAGACTTGTGTGTTGCCTTGGTTTTCTAATTCATCGTCAAGACGTTTGATCAACTCAATCGCTTTGTTACGCGCTTGGCTTTCGCCACTCACAACCACGCTGTTGGTTCTGCCATCCGCAACAATTTTAGGAATTAAAAATTCAGGCACTCGACCTTTGCCAGTATCTTTATAAATTTTCTCTACAACTTGAACCACGTCATCCGCAGTTGCATGCTTTAATCTAACAATATCAACTCGCTGATCACCCGCTTGGTCAACCGACTTGATGATACTCACTAAGCGATTTACAGAGGCCGCATGACCAGTCAACATCATGACGTTAGCTGAGTTAAAGTTGGTAACGTGACCACCATCTTTTTGGTCACTAAACTGACGTATGAGTGGGCCTAATTCCTGTACTGATACATTCTTGACTTCAACAACGCGTGTGATCATCACATCGCCATCGCCTTCACGATTATCATTAACGAGCGGCACGTTGGCTTTTTTAGCGTCAGAACTACGTACAACTTTCATGATGCCATTTGGCATTTCAACTACAGAGTAGCCGTACACCTCTAATACACTTAAGAAGAACTGATAATATAGTTCTTCATCCATTAACTCGAAACTACGTACATTGATATTGCCGCGTACATTTGGATCTATAATGATCGTTTTATTAAGGGTCTTACCCACAATGAGAATAAACTCATTGATGTCAGTACCCTTAAAGTTGGCCGCATATTCAACCGCAGACACAGACAATGACAATCCAGCCGCAAACAACAGAGCTGCATATTTAGCTAACCCTTTTCTGATTCTTGTGAGGTGTAGCTTTCTACCCATTATTCTTAAACTCCAAAATTAGTGTCTTTTACAGGCTGAATTGCACATCTAAAGTGCGGCCGTCGCGCTCGATAGTTATGTTGGCATCCGTACTCTCTCTGAGTTCGTTCATCGCCGTCATAGCCTGTTTCATATCCGTGAGTTGATAACCATTTATCGCAATGGCCAGATCGTTATTTTTGAGACCCATCTTTTTGAAAAGTTCAGGATCTTTTCCAGGACGTAACCGATAACCAACAAGTTGACCATTGCGACGTTCTGGTGAAATTCTTATATAATCAAACAATTTGCCAGGTTCATTAAGGAGCTCTTGGCGACGTTGTGCGAGCTCTGAGCGCGTGCTTTCACTAATTCTATTTTCTTTCGGCGCTGCACTGCGTTTAGGCGTTGTTGGCATTGCGACTTGTTGTGTAAAGTCAAGACCATCTAACATTAAGGTCTCGAAGCGTCCGCTTACATCTAAAATAACGCGATCAGGAAGTACTTGCGCAAGCTTTGCTCGCGTGCCCTTAATCACATCTTGCACTAAATAAGTTTCTTGTCGTCCTTGCGAGTCGATAATCGCAAGACCTGCACTGTCATTTTTACTAACAGCAACAATACCAGTAAGTTTCACATTCAAGCGTGTCTCAGGCGCATTGGAAATCACCGGTTTTGGCTTCTCAACCTCTTTTGGCTTTTCATTTGCCTTACCAAATATATGCTGCGCTAAAATAGATGCACTACTGACCGTCTGCGAAGCGCTTTGCGATTGATTCGGTGTGATACTAAGTGGTGTAGAGTCGGGTTTAGGGAAGAGTAACCAAAATAGTTGGGACAATAAAAATGCAATATATACAACAGCTAAGAACACCACTGCACGGCTAAGCTTTGCGTGGGGCAACCCTTGTAATATTTTCTGTAACTGCTGTATTTGTAATTCCATATAAATTTCTTTAATGAGACTTTTTTTATTCTATTAAGCGCCTCAGTGTACCGCTTAGACTTCGATTCAACAAGCGCGCAAATGTGAAACTTTAAATTAAATCGGTACAAGATATGACATGACCCAACTGAACACAGTATTAACCATTTGTTCAACTATCCATAATGTGCCATTCCCTGACCTATCAAGCGATATGCTTTTTTTGACGGTTAAAATATGATAAATTTTACCATCGAGCAAGTCGCCAACAACGTAGTTAAAGAATTGTGACAAAAGTCAATCCAGAAAACAACCAAGATGATGCAAAAGTCAGATTGGACAAATGGCTGTGGGCCGCGCGCTTTTATAAAACGCGCTCAATTGCCCGTGAGATGATCCAAGGTGGAAAAGTCAAATACAACGGCCAAAGGTGTAAACCCAGCCGTACTGTCGATGTTGGCGCCGTCATCGAATTAGCCCAGGGTCACGACGAAAAACACATCACCGTGTTAAAGTTAATGGACAAACGTCAAGCCGCTCCAATCGCTCAAACACTTTACGAAGAGTCTGCACAAAGCATTGAAAAGCGCGCTCAAAACGCCATTGCACGAAAGAACAATAGTTTCTTTGCACCGCGCCCCGAGCACAAGCCAGATAAAAAGCAGCGACGCGAGCTGCTTAAGTTAAAATCAAATTAGGGTCTTTATAGATGAAACAAGATTTACTTCATCGTTATATTTTTGATGATCTCGATGTACGAGGCGAACTAGTACAAGTCGAGCATACTCTGAAAGACATAGTTGCAGGTCACAACTACCCAACAGAAGTACAGACATTATTAGGTGAACTACTCGTCGCATCTAGCCTGCTAACAGCAACACTGAAGTTTGAAGGTGATATTGCCGTTCAGCTTCAGGGGGATGGGCCTGTAAAATATGCGGTAATAAATGGTAATCACCAGCAAAACATGCGTGGTATTGCTAGAGTTGAAGGACAGATAACAGGCACTGGGATCAGCGACCTAATCGGTAAAGGGCATATGATCATCACGATTTCTCCTGTCAAAGGTGAGAGATATCAAGGTGTAGTCCCTTTAACTTCTGACTCACTCGCCAAATGTCTTGAAGATTATTTTGAACAGTCAGAGCAGTTGAGAACACGACTTTGGTTCGCTACACAGATCAATGAAGATACTGTTAAAGCGGCCGGTTTGTTTCTACAGGTATTGCCTGTAAATAAAGAAAAGTCACAAAGTGACTTTGAACATTTAGAAGCTCTCAGCGACACGATTAAAGAAAAGGAACTTTTGGATCTTGATGCTCAAACAGTACTGACGCGTTTATATCATGAAGATAATCCTCAGCTATTTGAGCCTCAGGAAGTTAACTTTGTCTGTGGCTGCAGTAGAGAAAAAACCATAAGTGCACTTGTCAACGTTGGACAACAAGCCTTATTGGAAGATATAGAACAACATGGTGAGGTCAAATTAAGTTGTCACTACTGCCTTACTGATTACCGATTTAATGAACAAGAGATCAAGTCTATTTTTAATTAAATAGGGTACATCCAACTCATTTTAATTAAAGCCGCCATTTTGGCGGCTTTTTATTTGCTAAAAAATGATACCGGTGTCATTTAAATGTCAACTTTTATGACACCGGTATCATTGAAATTATTCAGTTTTTTTGTCAAAAAATTGCAATTTCTGCCCCCTTTAGGGCTCGAATATCTCAAATGCTTCTGTTAGTATAATTTCAAGCTTTAGGTACTTAATAACCAGAGCTATCCCGTTCAATTCTCACATTTAGGTATAAACATGACTTCAAGCGCTACTCGTTTTGTCGATTTAACTGCAGCTGAACTTGTCGAACACGCTATCTCGCGTGGTGAAGGGACTTTAGCAGCGAATGGAGCTTTTGTAGCAAAAACAGGCCGCCGTACAGGTCGCTCTCCTAACGACCGTTTTATTGTTAAAGAGCCAAGCACAGAAAATGACATCCAATGGGGTAACGTCAACCGTCCATTCGATGCAGAAAAGTTTGATGCTCTTTGGGCTCGTGTAGAAGCACACGTGCACAGCAACGACCACTTTGTCTCTCACTTAGAAGTTGGTTCAGATCCTGAGCACTATTTACCAGTAGTCGTTACTACTGAGACGGCTTGGCATCATATCTTTGCTAAAAACATGTTTATCGAACCTAGCAAATACAATGCAGCTGATTTACCCCAATGGCAGGTAATGAACGTTCCATCTTTCGTATGTGACCCTGAACGTGATGGCACAAACAGCGAAGGTACTGTCATTATCAACTTTGCAGAACGCAAAGTGCTAATCGCAGGTATGCATTACGCCGGTGAAATGAAAAAGTCGATGTTCTCTGTACAGAACTTCCTACTTCCAGCAAAAGGTGTTCTACCTATGCACTGTAGTGCAAACGTTGGTGAAGCAGGCGACACAACCTTGTTCTTTGGTTTATCAGGTACTGGTAAAACAACGCTTTCAGCAGATCCTAAACGTTTCCTTATCGGTGATGACGAGCACGGCTGGGCACCTGGTAGTGTATTCAACATTGAAGGCGGTTGTTATGCGAAATGTATCGATCTGTCTCAAAAGAACGAGCCTGTGATTTGGAACGCAATTAAGTTTGGTACAATCCTTGAAAATGTTGTTCTTGATGAGAACCGCGTCCCTGACTTTGCTGACACGAGTTTAACGCAGAACACGCGTGCTGCTTATCCACTTGAGCATGTTGAAAAGCGTAAAGTAGAGAACCGTGCTGGTGAGCCTCGTGCAGTTGTATTCTTAACGTGTGACGTAAGTGGTGTATTACCTCCTGTGTCTATTCTTTCTGAAGAAGCAGCAGCTTATCACTTCCTAAGTGGTTACACTGCAAAAGTTGGATCAACAGAAATCGGCTCAACATCTGATATTGAATCTACGTTCTCAACATGTTTTGGCGCGCCATTCTTCCCACGTCCAGCTGGTGTTTATGCTGAATTGCTAATGAAGCGTGTACGAGAGTTTGGCGCAAAAGTTTACCTAGTAAATACTGGTTGGACAGGCGGTCCATACGGTGTTGGTAAGCGTTTCGATATCCCAACAACGCGTGCTGTTATCGATGCTATCGTAAATGACACGTTGGAAGGTGTTGAAACACAACATATTGAAGCATTGAACTTAGATATCCCTGTGTCTGTAGATGGAGTAGACGAGAAACTACTTAATCCAATCAATACGTGGGAAGATAAAGACAAGTATGCAGAGTATGCAGCTAAGCTAGCGGCAGACTTTAAAGCTAACTTCGAAAAATACGACGTTTCTGACGCTATCAAGTCAGCCGGTCCTCGCGGTTAAGCACTACCTTTTCCTTTATCAAAGGCGCCCCTCGTTGGGCGTTTTTTTATGTCTGTAAGACAAGCTCCCTTTACTATCACGCAATCAAGTGACACTCTTAAAGCCAAAAACAAATTGGCTTATGTCCGTTTTATAACTCGGTGTCTCATCAACAGCTATTTGAGCTTACTTCAACCAAATTATTCGCCAAAGCCCTATTTTACGATTCATAGCTAAACACCTACCCACTTGGTTGAATATTGTTCAACCGCGAATCATTTACACGCCTTTCAGTTCTGTTTAGGGTAGTTGGTGAGGGGAAGGTAACCTCGTTGATTAATAAGTAATTAGAAAAGGATTAAACCATGAAACTGAACTTGAAGAAAAAAGCACTTAAAAGCTTACAAAACAATCAAATTAATTCTGCGCTTACTAAAGAAATCGCTGGCGCTCGTAAAACACGTATAGCGCCACAAAATAGTTGGCTCATTTGCCCAACGCACCCTGCGGTGTGTACTTCAACATGTGGTAGATAGAGCACCATGAAATGGCAGCTTGGCTCTTAGCTGCCATTTCAATGCTTACTTGCACAGTGGCAATTGTACCTCAGCGCACAAGCCACCTTTCGCTCTATTTCTTAAAGACACCTTACCACCATGTGTGGCTACAATACGTTTAATAATGGCTAACCCTAAACCGCTACCATCTGATCCTCTCGCTTGATCACCTTGTTTAAATGGCTCAAACACCGATTCTAGTTCAGATTCAGGAATACCTGGGCCTCTGTCTTTAACTTGGATCAACACTCGTTTATATTTGAGATCAACTTGAGTACATACGTTTATCTCTCCTTCCGAGTATTTGATGGCATTTTCAATCATATTGGTTAAAACACGCTTTAAAGCGACATGATTCGCCTCTACCCAAGTTGCCGTTTCGGCTAGGCTAACATTGATAACTCGTTTATGTTGCTGTTCAGAATGGACCACTTCCTCGACGAGAGAATTGACATTTTCTTTGTGCATTTCGCCACTGCTATGATGACGCAAATACTCAATAAATTGGTCAATGATCGCATTCATATCTTCAATGTCATCAATGATCCCCTCTTTTAAATACGCCTCTTCATCTGACATCATTTCTGTCGCCAAGCGTATCCTAGTCAGTGGGGTTCGTAGATCATGTGATACCCCTGCCATCAGCAAACGACGATCACTTTCTAACTCAGCGATACCTTTAGACATTTGATTAAAAGCTTTGGTCACTTCAATCACTTCTGTTGAACCTTGCTCAACTAAGCGTGTAGAAAAGTCTCCAACTCCGACCCGACTGGCTGCCGTTTGAAGTGCTTTCAATGGCCTATTCAAATGCCGTGCAAAAAGCCAGCCCCCCAACACACTTAAAAAGCCGATACTAGATAAGTAAAACACTAAAAACTCTAATTTAGTCTCTGAAAACCCAGTTAAGGGAACCCTTACCCAATATCCAGGTGCCTGCGGCGCTTCAACCCAATAAACGACAGGATCTCCTTGGCTAATTCTCACTCGAGCAGAACCATTTAACTGCTCAGACATACTGCGTGATAACAAGCTATACTCACGCGCTTGACCTAGCCCATTTCTATAGGCGTCTTTTTGCGTCATCACATCAATACCCGTTATCTCAAAAAACTTGTCTGATAACGCAGAGTCCACTTCAACGCCTTCTTCCCAATCAATAAATACCGTTTTAACCTGCTTTGCGAGCATCAAATTTACCTGCTCAAATGTTGGCTTAAACACATATAGCGTGACTGTAATGTAAGAAACGATTTGGTTTATCAATAATAAAGCTGCGACAAAAAATACTGTCTGACCAAACGCACTTCGAGGAAAGATACCCATTACTTTTCGCCGTCGGGTACAAATACGTATCCTAACCCCCATACAGTCTGTATGTATCTTGGGTTAGAGGCATCCTCTTCAATCATTCGTCTTAGCCGTGATACCTGAACATCGATACTACGTTCTAATGCGCTGTAATCTCGACCACGGGCTAAATTCATTAATTTATCTCGGCTAAGAGGTTCTCTCGGGTGGCTCACGAGCGCTTTTAATACGGCAAACTCACCACTTGTTAGGGCAATTGTCTCATCCCCTTTTTGCATTTCTCTTGTAGCCAAGTTGAGTTTGAAAATACCAAATTCGACCTCATTTTCTTGTGCAGCCGGGGCACCTGGCACTTCTTTTGTCTTTCTGCGCAACACCGCTTTGATTCGAGCAAGTAGCTCTCTTGGATTGAATGGTTTTGGCAAATAATCATCCGCGCCTAACTCAAGGCCAATAATGCGGTCAACCTCATCCCCTTTTGCTGTCAGCATAACTATTGGGATCTCATTTTCTTTTTGTCTGAGACGTCGACAAATTGATAATCCATCTTCACCTGGTAACATCAGGTCCAATACCATCAAATGGAAGTTCTCTCTTTCAAGCAGCCTATCCATTTGTTCTGCATTTGCAGCACTTCTGACAATGAAACCCTGTTCGACTAGATAACGTTCTAATAAACTACGTAATCTCATATCGTCATCAACGACAAGTACTTTTGTTGTTTCGTTTCCCATCTGATTCTTCTTGTTATCATTTAACTATTGGTTAAATATAATTGAAATTAAGCTGCTTAGACACCATAACGTACTGATAAGATTGTTACTGAACGTTACAAATTTTCAAATATACGTACCTTTTATAGGTTTTTTAATATAGTACATTATGAAAACGAACTTAATTACACCCGAAGGGTATCGAAAACTACAGCAAGAACATGATCACCTCTGGTTCGAAAAACGCCCCGAAATAACCAAAATAGTAAATTGGGCTGCCAGTCTAGGCGATCGTTCAGAAAATGCTGATTATACGTTTAACAAGCGTCTACTGAGACAAATTGATCGACGTGTAAGATATTTACGAAAACGACTCCCCGATTTAAAAGTCGTTGAGTATGATCCTCAACAAGCTGGAAAGGTATACTTTGGTGCTTGGGTCGAAATTGAAAACGACGAGGGTGAAGTCAAAAAATTCAGAATTGTCGGTCCAGATGAAATTTATGAACGCAATGACTATATTTCTATAGATTCACCGATGGCAAGAGCTTTACTCGCTAAGTCAGTTGATGATGATTTCATGGTAAAAACTCCCCAAGGTGAAGCCCTGTGGTATATCAATAGAATCGAATATCAAACCTGATAAAACTTCCACTAATATGGTATGATAAAAACTAACGCTTAATAGATTTTTTAGCGTAGCTAATTGAACTTTATAAGGATTTTGCATGAGCAACATCTCAGCTCGTTTAGCCCAAGAGCTAAATGCCTCAGAACAGCAAGTGCTGGCTGCCACCACATTGTTAGATGAGGGCGCAACTGTTCCCTTTATCGCCCGTTATCGTAAAGAGGTCACCGGTGGTTTAGATGACTCTCAATTGCGTCTACTAGAACAACGTCTTTCCTATTTAAGAGAGTTAGAAGAACGACGTGCATTCATTACCAAAACTATTGATGAACAAGGGAAACTGACCGCGCAACTAGCCAGTGATATTGCACAAGCAAACAGTAAAACTGAACTAGAAGATTTATACCTTCCCTATAAACCTAAACGTCGCACCAAAGGCCAAATAGCGATTGAAGCCGGTATAGAGCCTCTGGCTGACCGATTATTTGAAGATCCTAATTTATCGCCAGATTTAATCGCTGAAGATTTCATCAACACCGATGCGGGCTTTGCTGACACTAAAAGTGTTCTTGATGGTGCAAAATTTATTTTGATGGAACGATTTGCTGAAGATGCGAAATTACTTGCTAAGTTTAGAGCGCATATTAGCGCAAATGCGCAGCTGCAAAGCCGAGTGATCAAAGGCCAAGAGGATAACGGTAGCAAATATCGTGATTATTTCGAGCATAATGAACTCCTTTCAAAAGTCCCTTCGCATCGTGCGCTGGCGATGCTCAGAGCAAGAAATGAAGGTGTTTTACAAATCACCATTAACCCAGAACCAGAAGCGCAAGACCACCAACAGTTTTGTGCACAAATGATTGCCGATCATTACGGGTTAGTGGTTCAAGGGGCTGCTGCCAGTGAATGGCTCATGGTGGTTGTGCAGTGGGCGTGGAAGGTCAAATTATCTCTGCACTTAGAGAATGAGTTCCTAGGCTCTTTAAGAGAAAAGGCAGAAAGCGGCGCCATTGATGTGTTTGCTAAAAACCTCAAAGATCTACTAATGGCTGCGCCTGCGGGGCCGAAGGTCACGATGGGTATCGACCCGGGACTGCGTACAGGTTGTAAAATTGCCATTGTAGATGCCACAGGTAAACTGCTCACCACGACCACTATTTATCCACATGCTCCGCAAAATCATTGGGATAAATCAATCCGAACCATTGAACAGCTTTCTCGCCAACATAAAGTTGAACTCATTGCGATTGGTAACGGAACAGCATCGCGTGAAACCGATAAGCTGGCAGCTGAAGTTCAAAAAGCAGCATCAGATCTTAACTTAACCAAAATCATGGTCAGTGAAGCGGGTGCATCTGTCTATTCTGCTTCTGAGTTTGCAGCCAATGAATTTCCTGACTTAGATGTGTCTTTACGCGGCGCAGTCTCTATTGCCAGACGCTTGCAAGATCCACTTGCTGAGCTGGTTAAAATCGAGCCTAAATCGATTGGTGTAGGTCAATATCAACACGATGTATCACAAAGCCAATTAGGTCAAACATTGACAGCGGTTGTTGAGGACTGTGTAAACTCGGTAGGTGTTGATGTCAATACAGCCTCTGTGCCACTGCTCACTCGAGTGTCAGGGTTGAACAAAACGCTAGCCAGCAATATTGTAAAATACCGCGATAGCAATGGCTCTTTCTCAAACCGCAAGCAACTTAAAAAAGTTGAGCGTTTAGGGCCAAAAGCATTTGAGCAAGCTGCTGGCTTTTTAAGAATTATCGATGGTGATGACCCACTCGATGCGTCTGCTGTGCACCCAGAGGCTTATCCTGTTGTTAAGCAGATTTCTCAATCAAATACACTCGATCTTCAAAGTTTAATTGGCAATAGTGATTTATTGAAAAAGCTATCACCAACTGACTATGTCGATGAGAAATTTGGTTTACCAACGGTCACGGATATTATCTCAGAGCTGGATAAGCCTGGCCGAGATCCACGTCCAGAATTTAAAACTGCGCAGTTTAAAGCGGGCGTAGAAAAAATCTCTGATTTGAAAGTAGGCATGGTCTTAGAAGGTGTTGTTTCCAACGTTGCTAACTTCGGCGCATTTGTTGATGTCGGTGTGCACCAAGACGGTCTGGTACATATTTCTGCGATCACAGACAAATTTATCTCTGATCCAAGAGAAGTCGTCAAAGCAGGTGATATTGTAAAAGTCAAAGTGATTGAGGTTGACGTCGACAGAAAACGTATCAGTTTTACAATGCGCTTAAATGACGCAACACCATCAACTAACGATACACATAAGAGTAAACCACAGCAAAAAGCAGCTCAAAATCATGGCCGTAAAAACGACCGCAGAGATAACCAAAAAGGAAATCGACGCGATCAAGGCAACGCCGCCATGGGCAATGCATTTGCAGAGGCCTTTGCTAAATTGAAGAAATAAAATGGTTCAACATAAATAAGGAAGGGCGTCCCTTCCTTTTTTATTGATGATATATTTAGACTGAAACAGACAGGCGAGCATCCTTATCAGGTTTTGCAACTTGCCCATAAAACCCTTCTATTCTTAGCGCTCTCGATTCAATTTCAGGATCTCTCTCTATAGGCAACGCAACAGCAAATGGATCAGATTCTTGTTTTAATCTTGCTCGCTCTAAAACAGGTTGCTCGGACTGAGCGACGCCCTCTTCTGTCAAACGACGATTTTCAAACTTCTGCACCCCACTGGATGTACTTCCCTCTTCAGAGCCACTGATAGACTGCTTAGCCAGCTCAGCTTGCGCTGTCGCTATTTTTGATGTGGCATCAGCAGCAATGGCACGATCAGCACCCGAAGGCTCAGCCGGTGCTAATGCAGCGGCCCTGACTGTTTGCATTTTTTCGATGGTTTGTTGCGGATTTCCTTCAACAGGCGCAACATCAATCATCACTTGCCCACCAACCGCATAATTATTGCCGTCAGGACCTCGTTGATAATCATATGTTGGTGACCCTGCATATTGGCCACCCACACGAGCGTGTGCTTGCTCATGTAACCTGACTTCACGGTCGCGGTCTTTCAGCTCTTTAAGTTGTTGTTCATCCTGTTCTTGTTGCGCTTGCTCACGTTCAGAAGGCTCCTCCTCATTACCGGACTGAGCCTGCTGATCTTCGCTTTTTTCATCACCGCGCTCTTGAACTGTTTTACTGTCTTTTAACTGTCCATTCGAGTCGTATGTCTCTTGCGCTTCGCTCTCGCTCAAACGCGCTTTGTCGTTATCTTGTAAGGACTTATTTTCTGTGGCAGGGGGAGTTACGGCAGCAGGTTTAGGGATCACCTCGCGCAGCTGGTTGTCTCGCCTAGCAGTTTCAGTGTAGACGTTTGCAGTATTTAGACTAACCGCCGGTTGAGGCGTAACGATATTCATACTTACACTTTAATATCAATCAAAGTTCCCAGCACTTCGTCTGCAGTTTGAATTGATTGCGTGTTGGCTTTGGCATTGAATTCTTCTACTTTCAAATTAACCAAAGACTCGTCGATTCTTGGTGGCTGAGAAACCGGTGCGGTTACGGCTTCTTCAGGACGAGCCGCTTCAAGCTGCCTTTGTTGGGCTAGCTGCTCATCACTTTGCTGATCAATCGTCGCACGATTTATATCAGCCGACGCCCGTTCAATATTTTGTTGAGCACGATTAAAACCTTCAACGCCCGCATTAAGCACGTCACCTATAGGCATAACAGACTCCAAGTTACTTTTTCACTAACCTAATTATTGCTCATATTATGTTCAAAATAAAGCTTGAGCGGCAAAAAATTGCCGCCTGCCATTTAAAGGGTTGATTTTAGGTAATTAATAAATTCGTCGCGATGAGAAATAAATGGTGCATGAGACGCTTGTGGTAATATTTCATAGCCAAATTGTGGGTTTATATTGGCCATTTCCGCTGCGACCGCAGGGGGTACTAAGGCATCTAAACGGCCAAATATTCCATTCATAGGACAGCGTAGCTTTGCAAACTCACTCTTCAAATCGGTATTTTGCAAAATATCTAAACCTGCACTCAGTGCACCCTCCTGCGGTTCAGGCGCCTGAAATAATAGTGATTTGAGCTGCTTAATATCTCCCTTGGCATGTTCGCTTCCCATTGCTTGGATAGCCAAAAAACGCTCAATGGTTTTTTTACTATCTTTGGCGAGTTGTGCTTTAAATTGCTCCAGTACTTGCCCCTTGATCCCTGGCCAAGTGCCATCTTCGCAGAACTGAGTATTTGATGAAACAAGGATCAGGTGTGCCACTTTGTCAGGGTACATTGTCGCCAGTCTCGTCGCAACCAGGCCACCTAATGACCACCCAACCACAATACTATTTGCATTTACTTTATCGGCTACTGACTGCACAACAGTATCAAGATCATACTGTTCACTCTTGATAGGTTCTCCACCAAACCCCGGTAAATTTAAGGCCTTTACAGGAATATTAAACGCAGTTTTAAGCTCAACTTCGATGAGCTGCCAAACCTCTTTATTCATTCCCCAACCGTGCAGTAATACAATTTCTCTTTGCATATTTTTACGTCTCAAGCCAAAATTATCGCTATGATAGCGTTTCAAGGAATGAAAGCAATGTCACTGATGAATGCACTTCGAAAAAGCCTGTTGCCCGCAAAATGTGCCTCTTGCCAAAGTTATATCGAGTCACCTGGCATATGCCGAACTTGCTACCCAACCCTGCCATTATTTGAATTAGAAGATAGCAACTTATTATTGCGTCCAGATATTAATCGCATGTTCAACTTACCAGAGTGTGATGGGCTCAGTGCATGCGGTTGGTACCATGGCCAGTTGGCCATGTGGTTGAAACAAATAAAGTACCACCGTGACCGACACGCCATTAAAGTAATTAGACAAATTATTATGCAGCAATGGAGGCGTTTACACTTGCATTCACTGATTCAGGCTGATGCTTGTGTCATCGTCCCATTGGCAAAGACACGACTACTAAGCAGAGGGTACAATCAGGTTTATCAAACTTGGGGGAAGCTGTTAGACTATCATCATATCCCTATGCTTACAGTTATTGCAAAGCATGCACGCCCATCACACGTTTTACTCTCAAAAAGTGCAAGACAACATAATGCCAGACAAGCCTTCTATCTCACTGGTGATATTAAACACAAACGGATTTTAATTGTAGATGATGTGATCACCAGCGGAGCAACCATGAATGCCGTTGCTGCCCTTTGTAAACAAGCAGGTGCACAGACCGTGTGGGCCTGTGCAACGTGCATTACAGAACTATAAACGTAACTAGATACTATTTGCGTAACTAGATACTATTTGCGTAAAAAAGCGCATTACTAAGCAAGCGGCTTGAACCATACCAGTAGCCGCGAAAAACAGGGTTATCAGCCATCGCAACAACTGCACCTTTACCATAGCGTGTGGCCACCAAGGCACTGCTCCCTGCGATTTGTGAAATATTACGTTCATCCGCATATCCGGAGAGCAATGGGGTACTGGTATACTTCACTGCATTCGTAAATGGCTTAGTACTATGCTTCATCACCCAAGTGCTGTTTTTAAATAACGGAAGAGTCGCATCTTCAAAACCAAATGCTAAAGGGTGCGATAAATCTACTTGCGCCTGAAAAATTGCACCTGCAATGCGTTGTTTGGCAGCCAACGCTTCACGTTCTGAATAGGGCAAGCCATCCGTCTTAAACAGCGCTTTCATTTCTTTCGTTGAAACTGTTTCAATTTTTAATAATTGTTGGTCTACCAGCCACTTAGCACCGCGTTTTTGTCCCCAAATAACTCCACCATTTTTTACCCAAGAATAAATAGCACTTTTAGCTTGGTTGTCCACCTGCTCATAACGCCCATCAGCCAAAATAATATGAGTGTAACGAGTTAGATCCAGCTTCCCTAAGCGATGCTGCTCCACAATAGTCGGTGCTAAGCCGAGGTGACGATCTAACTGATACCATAATTCACCTACTTCATACTGGCTTGAGCCCTTTCCTCCCACCAGCAACACATGTGGTTGTTCAAGTGGTGACATTAATCGTGATCCCAAATCAATGCCTTGAGGTGTTAACCCTGTTGCAATGGAAAATAGTGGGATTTCCAAGTTCGTAGCCAACTCAGTAAGCCTTGCGACCCAGTTTGAGGAAGTTTGTAAACCAGCAGGGATCACAATACTCCCAGCAGAAAATGTATGTTTTCCTTGTTGCGTTTGTGCTGTAAAAGACTTTAACGCACCTCTTACCTTTATACCTTCTGCCAATAATAAATTGGCCAATTTTGGTGCTAAATAATGATGCCATTCAAATGCATATGCATATACTCCATCGGGCTGGACTGATATTGGCTCGAATGGCACTTTATGCCATGGTGTGTCACTATATTTTAATCCCCAACTGCTAGATATCTTAGAAAAATCTAAATCAAACGCATAGGGCAACGTCCACCCAGATACATCATAAAACGTATTGTCTTCAAAGTCGGTTTGTGTAGAAAAAGCCGCTTTGATAAAACGAAACTGGGCTTGCTGTAATGGAATATATAGGTCACCTATTTGGTACTCTTTACCAGCCGTTTTAAACCCTTTTGTAAGAGGGTAAGCGGAAATGTGATGGCTTTGGAGTAATTCAGCAAATTGCTCAAAACGGAACGCATCTAGGCCTTTCTCCACTATATAGCCGTGATATTTTTCTTTACTGGCTAACTGTGCAGATTGTGAAAAAAATGCTTGCTGATAAGCCGTCAACTCAGATTTAAGTGCAGTGACACCAGCAAACGTTGATAAAGAAGTCAGCAATTGATTTTTTATTGTGCGGTAAAAATGTAAATCACCATTGATAGACTCTTGAACGTGACCACGACTACTCGCCTGCTCAAACAAAATCCCAACAGAGCCGTTAACATCAGGGTAAGTCGAGCCCTTACCAATATAAAAGTCATCAAAGCTTTCTTGTGTAAAATATAACTGCTGCTCGCTATCCAATATTTGTGCATGATAAGCTGCTAATTTCTGAGTAAGCGATTGATTTCTATCTGGTGTGATTGGGTGTGTCCGAGAAGGTATCCCAGGTTGAAAAAAGTAGCTGCTGTTGGTTCCCATTTCATGAAAATCGGTTAACACTGTGGGTTTCCAATGATGGAATTGAGCAACTCTGGCACGCGACTCGGGATGCTGTAACAATAACCAGTCTCTATTTAGGTCAAACCAATAATGATTTGTTCGCGCAGAAGGCCAGCCCTCAACATGCTCTCGATGAGCCGGATCGGAAGATAACACTTGCCCACGGTGACTATTCGCCCAGTGGGCAAATCGAGCCAATCCATCCGGGTTCATCGCCGGATCGATTAAAATGATGTTGTTTTCCAGTAGGTGCTTTACTTCCTCCCCTTTTGCTGCTGCCAAATAATAAGCAACCAATAATGCCGCATTACTCCCTGACGATTCATTACCATGTACACTATACCCCATCCAAATAACATTAGGCGTATGGGCTTTAATCTTTTCACCAGTTAATCTTGCCACATGAGCTTGACGTATAGACTCTAGTTTTTGCTGCTGCACAGCGCTAGTTGCACTGAGTAAAAGCAAAGGCCGGCGCTCATGGCTATACCCAATTGTTGAAATACTGAGTCGCGGGCTTTGTTCAGCCAAGAGGGTCATATATCGAACTAATTGATCATGACGTACATGCCACTCACCTACCTCATATCCCAATATATCACTGGGTTTACTGATACCTTGATCAAACTCTATATCTGGAGAAAAATAATAGCTGATAGGTTTAGCTTGGCTTTGGAATACGCATAAAACCAGTAGTATCAAAAATATTCTCATATCAATTCCATCTTTTAATGCTCGCCTATACGCTATCAAGTTGTACTCTTTGACAGCAAATTTTTACGTCCAACACTAGCTACAACCGGACGAGGGGAGTATCATAGGAAGTAACCGAGTAAATTAGTCAAGTATAGCCAGATTATGATCACAATTTCAGAATCAGCCCAAACCCATTTTGCCAAACTACTCAGCGACCAAGCTGAGGGAACCAGCATTCGTGTATTTGTAGTCAACCCAGGTACAGCACAAGCTGAATGTGGTGTATCTTACTGTCCTGCAGATGCCGTAGAACAAAGCGATATACGCTTTAACTTCAACGGCTTTGATGCCATTGTTGATGAAGAAAGCGCACCATTCTTAGAAGAAGCAGAAATCGATTTTGTCACAGACAAAATGGGGAGTCAGCTTACTTTGAAGGCACCAAACGCCAAAGCTAAAAAACTAAAAGATGACGCATCACTCGCAGAGCGTGTGGAGCATATGCTAGTAACAGATGTCAATCCGCAGCTAGCAAACCACGGTGGACAGGTCAGCCTTGTTGAGATCACAGAAGAAGGTATTGCAGTACTACAGTTTGGCGGCGGCTGTAACGGTTGCTCGATGATCGATGTAACGTTAAAAGAAGGCATCGAAAAAGAGATGATAGCTAAGTTTGAAGAAATCACAGGTGTGCGCGATATCACTGAGCACGCTCGTGGTGACCACTCTTACTATTAATTGCTGCCTATGTTAACGCAGTATATTTATCGCTTGGGCTCTAACCCCAAGCGAAGTTTAAAACTCTTTTTTACAGGTATTGGCCTATTCATAATAGCCATGGGTCTATTTGCACTTAGCAATTACTATGATCCCAGTTGGCGCTACGCTGGATTAGCCGTTTTATTTCCCGCGCTAGGTATTGCAGGATATGGTTACTTAGGGATCTTTGCAAACCGCTTCTCGCAAGTTATTTCAGCAAGGCGTTCTGCACGCCAAGCTTTCGATAACGATAAATCAAAGTAACGCCACGTAGCGACATAAAACAACTCATGGCAAACCACAAAGCGTGATTGCCATGATCTAACAGTAAAAATACTGGCAAGAAAAAGCCAAATAACGCAGAAAATATCATACTATTGCGCATCTCTTTTGCCCTCGTCAGACCAACAAAGACACCATCGAATAAAAAACAGCTCATTGCGATAAGTGGTAATACAATTAACCAAGGCAAATAGAGTAACGCCGTTTCCACTACACTAGGAATACTGGTTAGCATACCTATGATCATCGGGCCGAACACCGCAAAAACAATGCAGTATAACAGGGCAAAAACCCCTCCCCATAGTATACTCACTGCCACCCAAGCTTTTAGCTTTTCAGCGTCCTTCTCCCCTTTAGCCTGTCCCACTTTGGCTTCAACAGCATAGGCAATACCATCCAATGCAAAACTAACCAACATTAAAAAATTCAGTAACACAGCATTGGCAGCTAGCGTATTTTCTCCTAATCGCGCGCCATAAAAAGTCATAAAGCTAAAACACAGCTGTAAGACCAATGAACGAATGAAAATATCTTTATTGAGCGTGAGTAAATGCATCAAATGTTCACGGTTAGGTAGTCGCCATGTAAACGTCCAACCACGCTGCTTGAGCAATGAAGCCGTTAAAAACACTGCAAGAATGAGTGCACTGTAATCAGCAATGACCGAGGCCCAAGCAGCACCCGCCACTCCCCACTCAAACCCAATGACAAAAAGCAAGTCGAGAACGATGTTAACAATATTAGTAAATAACACCACATAAAACGGTCCTTTGCCGTACTGTAATCCGAGCATAAACCCAAGTAAGACCAAGTTCATCATCGCAGCGGGCGCGCTGTAAATTCTGATTGAGAAATATATTGAGGCTTGGGTCATTACATCACTGCTAGGATTAGCAAGACGCTCGATTATATCGAGTAAAAAAGGTGATAAAGCAATTAAAGAAATTGCAAAAAATAAGGCAATTGCAAGACTAGCGAGCAGGGATTGGTATGAGCGCACTTGGTTTTTCTCACCAAATGCCTGCGCTATCTCCCCTGTAGTGCTCATGCGTAAAAAGCTAGCAAGCCAAAATAACAACGCAATACTGCCAGACCCCAACGCAATGCCCGCTAAATAATGTGCATGGCTTAAATGGCCTATCACGGCGGTATCAACTAATCCTAACAGGGGGACCGAAATATTTGATAAGATCATCGGTGCTGCGAGAGTGAGTAGTGGAATATGATAAGGTGTACGCAGGTAATGAAAAAACTTCATAATTTAGTTCTATTTGTTGGTTTAGCCAGTGCTCAAGCACACAGTGCGACTATATTACAGTATCATCACGTCAGTGAGAAACTCCCCCCCGTTACCAGCGTCAGTGAAGACACATTTAAAGCTCACTTAGAGTTTTTGAAACAAGGCAATTACAATGTGATCGCGCTCAATGACTTTATTGATAGTCTACAGCAAGGCAAGTCTCTACCAATTAATACTGTTGCTATTACCTTTGACGATGGCTATGACAATAATATTGAAGCCGCGGCCCCACTATTAGAGGCATATAACTTTCCATATACTATCTTCGTCAACCCACAATTAATTGATGAAGGGCAAAGCTATGTTATGACTTGGGATGAGCTCAGAGCCCTATCCAAACGCGGCGCAATTATTGCCAACCATAGCGCTAAACACGATTACCTACACCTACGTAAAGAAGGTGAATCAGAAGCGCAATGGGCACAGCGCATAAGTCACGATCTGATATGGTCTCAGCAACGGATCAATGCTGAAATTGGACACAATTACCCTTACATCGCCTATCCTTATGGTGAGTTTGATACCTCATTACAAGAACTAGTCAAAAAACTGGGGTTAGTAGGGATTGGTCAGCATTCAGGGGCGGTAGGTCCAACGACTGATTTTACACGCGTGCCGAGATTTCCATCTTCTGGTATTTACAGCAACCTTAAAACGCTTAAAGTAAAGATCAACTCTATTGCATTTGATATAGACAAACTCACTTACAACAATTCTGTCACCACACACAGAAAACCCTCATTTACGCTTTCGTTTAACAATATGGATTTTAGCCAAGGTCAATTGGCATGTTTTGTATCTGGGATTGGACGCGCGACACTGACATGGACAGGAAAAAAGACGGTTACTGTGACAACACCGGACCCCTTACCCAATGGCCGTTCAAGATATAACTGTACGGCACCATCAAAAACACATAAGGGCCGATTCCACTGGTTTTCTCAACCTTGGGTAATTCAAAAAGCTCAATAATTAACTGCTCGCGGAGTCCAATAATGCTTTTGCCATGGCATCTAAAGAAACCACTTTATTTGCCGCATTGAGCTCTACGGCTGCGCGAGGCATACCCCACACCACACACGACGCTTCATCCTGAGCAAATGTATTTGCACCGGCTTCCTTTAAGCGCAATAGTCCCTGTGCACCGTCCGATCCCATTCCCGTTAATAAGGCCGCATGTACATTTTTTGCAACGGGAAGTAGTGAGTCAAACAGCACATCGACAGCTGGTTTATGACGATTCACTTTTTCACTATCGCTAAGTTGGCAAACCAACTTAGTCCCTTTTTGGACAATGAGCAGATGCCTGTCACCGGGTGCAATAAATACTTTACCTGCTCCAAGCTCATCACCATCCTCAGCCTCTTTCACATTCACCTCACAGCATTTATCCATACGAAGTGCAAATGAAGTACTAAAAACAGGTGGAATGTGTTGAGTGACTACCACAGGAGGACTATTACGTGGCAGCTTTGTTAACACTTCACGCAATGCTTCTGTCCCCCCCGTAGATGCACCTATCGCCATCACGCTGCGTAATTGAAATTTCTTCCCCGCGGCCACTGCAGATCTCACTCCGGCCTGCTTATCCGCTTTAAATGCCCTTACTCTGGCTCGGCTGGCTGTGCGTATTTTTTGATAAAGTACGTCTGCGTATGCTTCTAATTGTTCTGCCACATTAGACATCGGCTTGGCAATAAAATCTACAGCCCCCACTTCCAACGCTTCCAACGTTTCAGGTGATCCTTTTTGCGTCAACGTAGACAGCATCACAACTGGCATCGGTCTCAAGCGCATCAAGTTTTTCAAAAAACTTAGCCCGTCCATTTTAGGCATTTCGATATCAAGTGTCAGCACATCAGGTTGTAGCGCCTTAATCATATCTCTGGCCTCATAGGGGTCTTTTGCGGCACCAACCACTTCAATATCGCCAGCTTGCTCCAGAACAGCTTTTAATACTGCTCTAAGCAAGGGGGAGTCATCTACTATCAGAACCTTTATCATTGCATCTTACTCTAAAATAGCTCGATATCAGTTGTGGCATCCTGTGCCTCGATATCATGCAGGTACTTAACCTCTCTTTTCTCAATCGTGTCATTATGCATTTGTCTCAGCTTTTTTACTTTGGCAGTACCTGACTGGGGATGAAACACAACTTTCCTAGGCCATGGCCCACCGACATCGTGAGAGACCAATTCGAGATTCTCTTCCTCTACATAGGCTTGTGCAAACCGTATATTACCTACGCCAATATCTGTCATCGCACTGATTATTTTACCACCACCAAATAGCTTCACTTTAAGATTGGCACGACTGGCACCATTTTTGAGCACTTCGTTAATCAAAAACTCCATGGCCCAGTTACCGTAACGACAGTTAAAATCATCTGAATGAACATTGGTCACATCCTTCATTTTTTGTGCGCCTGGTAACATAAAGTGGTTCATGCCTCCGATCCCAAGTTTCTCATCATACACGCACGCAGCAATACACGAACCAAGTACAGTTGAAATAAGTTCATCATTTTTAGATACATAGAACTCGCCCGGTAAGACTTTGGCAACAACTTTATTGCGTCCTGCATCCCAAAAGCGCTTAACATGCTCAAAGCCCCTGATCACCGGCCTAAAATGGTTCATGCTGAATCTACCTTCTTATACATAGTTTTACCTAAATTCTTAAAATCACTGCGCTCTTTACTCATGGTTTCAGAATGCCCAATAAATAAATGTCCGTGAGAAGATGCAAGCATCCGGTGGTAACCATCAAACAATGTGTCTTTTGTCTCTTTGTCGAAGTAAATTAATACGTTTCTGCAAAAGATTAGATCAAATGGCCCTCGCATTGGCCAAGGCTCTAATAAGTTCAAACGCTTAAAAAAAATTAAGTTTTTTAACTGGTCTTTAACGCGGTATTGGCTTCCATCACTGCTTTTTAAAAACCATTTTCTTAGGTGCCCGTCATCTAATCCCGTCACAGATTGGCTGCTATAAATTCCTTGCGATGCCTTTTGCAAAACATTGGAGTCCAAATCAGTTGCCAATACTTTCACATCCCAATCACTTGGAAACTCCCCTGCGACAGTCATTGCAATACTGTATGGCTCTTCACCTGTTGAGCAACCCGCAGACCAAACTCGTACCCGTCTCGAGTGCCGATTATCTTCCTTAATTTTAGGGATAAGTTTATTCTTCAAATAATCAAAATGATGTGACTCTCTAAAGAAAGAAGTAAGATTAGTCGTTATCGCATTGATAAAGTGGCTGAACTCTTGATCACTACTGCTATCTAAAAATGCGAGATAATCTTCAAAATTACTGAGCCCGTTAGCCCTGATCCTTCTGGCCAATCGTGAATACACCATTTCACGCTTGTGGGGCCCTAATACAATGCCACAGGCGCTATATACTTTTTCAGACACTTTCTGGAAATCCGTGTCAGTGAATGGAAACTCTTTCATATGCTCACATAGCTTTAATCGTATGTTGATTGACTACAGCTCAATATCAATGTCTATCAGAATACCCGCATTGTCAGGGCACCCTGATTATGATTAGGGTGCTGTTAAAACTCTTCCCATTCTTCCGAGTCATCAGCAAATCTGTTTGCAGGCTCGGGTACTCTCTGAGAAATATCTGCTGTTGGCTTCGAAGAAGTGTTATTCAATTGCCTATTAACATTGTTGTGATTTGGTGCTTTTTGAGGCGTAGCAAGCCGTTCCGTTGGTACACTTGTCACCTGAGGTGCTGCACTGTGTGAGCCCGAATCACCAACATTGAAGAAGTTTAACAGTCTGCGCATATCATTTGCTTGCTCCGCCATGGACTCACCAGCTGCAGATGCCTGCTCTACCAATGCGGCATTTTGCTGCGTCATCTCATCCATTTGCGAAACGGCTTTGTTAACTTGTTCGATGCCTGAACTCTGCTCTTCTGAAGCCTCTGCTATATCAGATATCATCTCTGTTACCCGTTTAACTGCGGCAACAATCTCTTTCAACGTTGCGCCCGACTCATTCACAAGCAATGTACCATCTTCAACCTTACCGACACTGTCTCTGATCAAATCTTTGATCTCTTTTGCAGCCCCCGCCGAACGCTGAGCTAGATTTCTTACTTCGCCCGCAACCACCGCAAAGCCACGCCCTTGTTCACCGGCTCTTGCAGCCTCTACCGCTGCGTTTAATGCCAGTAGGTTAGTTTGGAATGCAATTTCATCAATCACACTGATAATATCAGCTATCTTTTTACTTGATTCGTTAATCTCTGACATACTGGCCACGGCACGGTTAACAACCTCACCACCGGTCGCAGCCTTTTCACTTGTCTCTGCCGCCAGCTCATTGGCAACTTTTGCATTATCTGCATTCTGTCTGACGGTACTGGTCATCTCTTCCATACTCGAAGCCGTTTCTTCCAGTGATGAGGCCTGCTCTTCCGTTCTTTGACTTAAATCCGCATTGCCCTGAGATATCTCCTCAGCCCCACTCGCGACCATAGCTGCTGATGAACTTATCCGGTTCAAAACTTCTGTGAGTTTGTCTGCCGTTGTGTTGGCATCTTGCTTAAGCTTGTCAAATGCCCCGTTGTAATCCGCATTAATTCTTTGCGTCAAATCACCGTTGGCTAACGCATCTAACATATTCACAGTATCTGAGACTGCATCGTCAACAAGAGACACTAAGCCATTCAATCCTTTGGCTAATCTGAGATAAAAACCCTGTTTATCATTTTCATTAAGACGAACGGCCAGATTGCCATCACGAGCAGACTCCACCAGTTCATTAACTTCCAGTTCAATCGCCACTTCGTCTGTACGATCTTCCCACTCAACAACCGTACCAATGCGGTCACCTTCCTCACTGACTATCGGATTAGCAACCAAGCCGAAAGTACGTCCTCCGACTTTAATTTCCGTCTTATAGGTTTCTGTCAGGTTAGTAATCATGTTGCGCTGATGTGCCGGATTTTTATGAAACACATCAATATTTGAACCCATGAGTTTAGCGCAATCGAAATTAGGCAGATCTTGGCGTATATCACGCTCTGCATTTTTCATCATGGTCGTGACCGAGTCATTCATATAGACGATATTAAAATGGCCATCTGCAATCATGGTGTTAGTCGCAACATTGTCCAGTGCGCGCCTTACTCTAAGGTTTTCATTTGCCGCTTTTCTCTCTTCGCGCTCTTGTGCCAAACGCTCTGTTTTATCTTCCCACTCTACGACTGTACCAAGTCGGTTCCCATTACTATCTTGCACTGGTGTAGCGATTAAGCCAAAGGTAAACCCAGCCACTTCAATGTCGGTTTGATAGGTCTCTGTCATACTGCTTAGCAAGTTTCTTTGATGGCTTGGGTTAACATGGAAAATATCTATATTTTGGCCTATTAAAGCATCGACATTAAGACGAGGAAGCGCTTCTTGAAGGCGGGGTTGATTCTTTCTTAGCATGCGTATCACGGACTCATTTGCATACACGATGTTATAGTCATCATCCGCTAACATAACGTTCGCTTGGCACACGTTCAATGCACTAGATATACGTGCATTTTTCTCCGCCTCTGCCTTTTGATTTTGCTCAAAGGCTAATTGCTCGGTAAGGTCTTTCCACTCGACTAAAGTCGCTATACGCTCGTTATTACTGCTAAGCACAGGTGTTGCAATCAAATCAAAGGTCAACCCAGAAACTGTAATTTGCGTTTTATATACATCGCGCAAATTGGCCAGTAAATTACGCTGATAGCTTGGATTGGCATGAAACATATCGATGTTCGTACCAATGGTTGTTGCCACGTTAAAATTGGGCAATTCTTTACGTAATTGATGTTCATTTTGTCTGAGCATGCCTGTAACAGAATCATTCATATAAACAATGTTTAAATCACTATCTGCAACCATAATATTGGCTTGGCACCCTTTGAGCGCTAACAGTAAACTTTCAGTATGATCATCAACATGCTGCTCTTCTTTTACTTCCTCCTGGGATAAAACACGGTAAAGTTGCGGAAACCCTGACAGATCTAACTGTTCAAATCGTTCGCGGTTATTAACGGCTATATAAGGGAGAGCAGAATAGACAGCAACAAGTTGCTCTGAAAGAGGTGATAAACCATGTTTCAAAAAGATTAAAGCAGCGATCGTCCCCAGCAATGGAATCGCAAATGATATCATCCGTATTTGCTCTGATTCAGCTAGTCCTAGCTGAGCACCAACAATGACACTAATAACCAGAATAATGCCTGCTACTAGAATCTTGTTATTAATACTGCTTTGGATACTCTGTTCGCTCATTTCGACCCCCAATTAGCCTTTGAGTCCACTTTTATCACTCAAATCTAAGACCTTTTCTAGATTTAAAAGCACAACCATTTTTTGACCGACGTTTACTAGCCCGTGAACAAAATATGCATTATCAGAATCCTGAAAATCAGGTACATCTTTCGCTTTTTCCTCAGCGATGCTGTAAACATCTGATACGGCATCCACCACTAGTCCCATAATTTTTTGCTGTTCTTTAATTTGCACTGATACCACAATCACCACGGTCAGAGGACCATATTCAATTGCGCTTATGCCAAATCGCATGCGCAAATCAATAATTGGTACGATTGTGCCTCTTAAGTTCATCGCACCTCTCACAAAATTAGGCGAGTTAGGTATTGTTGTCACAGGCTCCCAACCTCTAATTTCCTGCACTGCTAAAATATCCATTCCATATTCTTCATCGTGCATCATAAAGGTTAAAAATTGCTTCTCATCCGACTCACCGTCAAACATCAGCTGCTGATTCACCTCAACTTGATCAATCATGCTGGCTCAGCCTCCTCACCTTTCAAATCAACCAATAGCTCTGTTGATCCAGGTCTACGTAGACCGCTCAATTTAATTAGCCCACTAATATCAATGATCAACGACACCGTACCATCACCTAAAATAGTCGCCCCAGAAATACCATCCACCTTTTGGTAATTCGCTTCTAAGCTCTTGATCACGACTTGTTGCTGAGCCAATAAATCATCTACCAATAACCCTATTTTGTAGTTATCACTTTCAACGACCACCAGTAGTGTTTTGTCTAGTTCTTCACGCGCACCTTTGTGACTAAAAATATCGTAGAGCCGTAATATTGGTATGTATTCATCACGTAAACGCAGTACCTCCAACCCTTTACCTACTTTGCTAACTTTAGAAATATCTATCTGTAGTGATTCAACAATAGAAATGAGCGGAATAATATAGGTATGGGTTGCCACCTGAACGAGTTGTCCATCAAGAATTGCTAAAGTGAGTGGCAACCTAATGGTAAAAGTAGAGCCGACCCCTTGCTTTGAGGTGACCTCAACCGAGCCATTTAACGCTTGAATATTACGCCTTACCACGTCCATACCCACACCACGTCCCGAAATATCACTCACACTGTCTGCAGTAGAAAATCCTGGCATAAAAATAAGCTCATTGATTTCTTCCACGCTGAGGTCATCTGATTCACTTATCAATCCATTCGCAATCGCCTTGCTGCGGATTTTTTCAGTGTCCAAGCCTTTGCCATCATCCATGATTTCAATCACGATATTGCCGCCTTGATGGAATGCATTAAGCGTAACGATACCAACAGGCTCTTTACCATTGGCAATGCGTTCTTCAGGAGTCTCCAATCCATGGTCTAGTGAGTTTCTAACCAAATGAACCATGGGATCAGAAAGCTTTTCCATCACTGTTTTATCTAATTCGGTTTGCTCACCCACTAATTTAAGTTCGACTTGTTTATTGAGCTTCTGTGACGTATCTCTAACTAACCTTGGGAAGCGACTAAACACAAAGCTGATAGGCAACATGCGAATACGCATTACATTTTCTTGTAAATCTCGCGTATTGTGTGCCAATTGAGCTAGACCTTCTTGTAATGCCGCGATACTAGATTCAGTAATTTCTTGATCGCCTATCTGACTCAACATCGCTTGCGTTATAACAAGCTCTCCCACCATATTTATTAACGAGTCAACTTTATCTATACCTACGCGAATAGAAGTCGCGGTGGAGTCACTAGACTTTTTGCTTTCTGTTTTACTAGTTTTGACTGATTCTACTTTTTTCTGCACAGCTGTCAGGTTTGCTTCTGCTTGCACACTGGTATCAACCTGATTTTCAGAGGCAGATTGCTCAGCCGCTAATGGTCCACTCTCTTCAGACTGAGTCGCCACCTCCGGCGTACCTATCGTATCGTCTTCAAATAAACCGCCACACGCTTCAATTTTAATGTCCGCATCATCCTCAACCCACTCAAATATTTCAGAGATGGCGTGCTCAGGCTTGACCGTTGTTAAAAAGAACCGCCAATGCAAAAAACAATCTTCAGGGTCGAATTCTAAAAAGTCTGGGATCCCATCATGAAATGCACTTACTTCCAATTGCCCTAATTCTGCGAGCTCTGAAAACATATATAAAGGCTCATTACCAGTCTTAAACAAATGGGGTTCTGGTTTGAAATCTATTTGATAAGTGGTACTTTGCTGTACTTCTGAGGCGACATGTTCCTCTTCAACGTCAACTGACTCTGAAGTCTCGCCACCTAGTATTGCCTCAAAACGCGCTTTAAGTTCATTCGCTTCGCTTAGATCAGGCTCTTCCTCAGCTTGCAATGCCCCCAGCAAACCGCGAACACAATCGACAGATTTGAGTAATAAATTGACGTGCTCCGCTGTCAGTACTCTCTGCCCATCACGAATTTGATCCAGTAATGTTTCCAGAACATGAGTAAAGTCTGACACAGACACAAACCCAAATGTGCCACTTCCCCCTTTAATTGAGTGGGCAGCCCTAAAAATTGTATTTATGGTCTCGGAATCTTCTTTGCCTGGTTCTAGATTTAGAAGCTCTGCTTCCATTGCATCCAGACCTTCAAAGCTTTCCTCAAAAAACACATCGAAAAACTGGCTTAAATCTATGCTCATGCCTATACCTCGTTGGTACTAGCGAATGACTTTCTTCAATACGGCTAATAATTGATCCGGATTAAAAGGCTTTACGATCCAACCTGTGGCACCTGCGGCCTTGCCTTCACTTTTTTTGTCTAATCCAGATTCAGTAGTTAACATCAGTAACGGCGTGAATTTGTAATTTGGTAGGCTACGCAATTCTCTAATTAAGGTGATCCCATCCATCACAGGCATGTTTACATCTGATATCACAGCATCAAACCCCTGCTGTTTAGCCAGATTTAATGCCTCACTTCCGTCCTTTGCTTCTGTGACGTCAAACCCTGCTTTTTTAAGAGTAAATCCAACCATTTGTCGCATTGAAGCAGAATCATCCACAGCTAAAATCTTTTTCATATTGACCTCTTAAATCTTACTGCTAAAGGATAAAATTTCAGTTAAACCAAGTTGCTCTACAGACTCAAACAAAATAGGGCTATCACCATGCCAAGTAATTCTCTGATCAAAATTCAATAACCGTTTTTGCAATGCACACAACATTTGAATCGAAGCAGTATCAACTTTTGAAACATCACTAATATCAATGCAGATTGATTGCCCAGACTCCAGCTCTAAAACAAACAACTGGTGGAGCTCTTCAACTTTATTGATGGCTAACTCAGAAGGAAGTTTAATCATGCGCTTGGCACATTCCCTGTAAAAGTTATAGATAAGATTAGATTAGACGTTGATAGTAAAATTGCCAAAAATTAGGCAAAAGAAATAAAAATATTATTAACTTAGAAACAACCAACTCCAGTTAAAAGGCTGCACTTCTGGCACGGATTATAATTTCAAAGTCCGCAACTATCTGGCTAGTGTTGACACTTGGCACCTGGCCCTTTTTGAATTCAGGTTTGAATATTGCGCTTAACCTACCTGTTGGGTCTATCAATGCAATCGACGCACTATGGTCAACATAATAATCCGTGTCTTTTGAGTCGTTGATGGCGTAAATTAAACCGATGTCCCTAACAAATGGAAACAGGTGCTTATGAGAGTGAGTGACGGCTAAAAATGAGTCATCAAAATACGCGATGTAATCTTTTCGTTTTTGCGCAGAATCTCGGCTGGGGTCAACTGAAACAAACCATACTTGTGTTTTTTCGAGCGTATTGATTTTATCTTTAATCTGTGTGAGCTTGGCCAAAGTCATAGGGCAAATATCCGGGCAGCTCGTGTAGCCCAAAAACAGCAAGTTCCATTGCCCCATTAAGTGCTCATTTGTCACCATATTGCCGTTTTGATCTGCCAATTCAAATGGCTTTAATAATTTAGGACTCGGGTACTGTACTGTCAGCTCTGAGACCATTTCAGGCTTTGAACATGACAATAATAAACTTGATAACAACACCAACAATATTAATCGCATTAGGTCACTAACTTATCAATAAATAAGGCACTAAAGAGTAACAATAAATAGCTGATCGAAAAACGAAAAACTTGCATTGCCGACTCCGAGTTTGATTCAAAATATAAAAGCACCACTTTTTGTAAAAAACGCGCATTTAAAAAGCTTGCCACGGCCAAGTATAATAACCCTGACATACCAATTAAATATGGCAAGATACACACTAAGACCAATAGAATAGTATATGCAATCATGCATAATTTAGTGAATTGAATACCATGAGTGACCGGTAACATGGGCACATTTGCTCGTTCATAATCTTGCTTTCTAGCGATTGCGAGTGCCCAAAAATGCGGGGGTGTCCAAGTAAATATCATCATGACTAATAACCATGGCTCAGCACTTAACGCCTGTGTTTCACTCACCCACCCAAGTAACGGAGGCATAGCGCCTGCCAGCCCACCAATCACAATATTTTGCGGTGTTGATCGTTTTAAATAGACGGTATACACCACCGCATATCCGAACAATGCTAACACCGTAAGCAGCGTACACAACCAGTTACTATAGAGCAGCAGTAAAAGGACTCCGAACATACCTATCATAAATGCAAACAAGTAAGCTTGTGATACGCTCAATTGATTCATTACCAATGGTCGGTGCCGCGTTCGTGCCATCCGTTTGTCTCTAGCCCTGTCCAAAATATGATTAATTGCGGCCGCAGCAGCAGAGACAAAGCCAATCCCCAGCAATGCTCCTAACTGTAGCCAGCCGCTGCGCTGGGTGTCAGGTGCCAATACAATCCCAACCCAAGCTGTTAGTACTAACATTAGCACCACTTTAGGCTTGCATATGTTGACGTAGGCTTGAAGGTGTTTTGCAACTCCTTCAAGCGCATAGGTATATTTGCCAAACTCAGTATTCATATCCACACCTGCCTAGCACGTGACAGTAGAAAGCAGGCTCTGATCAACGCCAACAGTAGCAATGCAGCCATTAGGTTATGAAATAAAGTCAATAAGATGGGGAATTTAAAATAGACAATGATACCGCCAACGGCAACCTGCAATAGCACCAATATCGCAACTTGGTTAGCAGCGTTGCGAATAATAGGCTGTGATATTTTAAAATGAATTAATACCGCCATTGCGACCAGCGCCAGTAAAGTAACACTGGCCCAAATACGATGCATCAAATGAATCGATACCCGCGTTTCAAATGGTAATACACCATATTCGTATGTACTTGATTGCTTTGGCAACTCGAGTAAACTTGACCAAGAAAAAAGCTCACTATTCGAGCACAGTGGTAGCCCTGTACAATGCGGTGCGGCATAATTTGCAGCGAGCCAACCACCCAGCGCAATTTGCAATACCAAAACACCTGTACAAAAAACACCTGCCTTCAGGCATACACTAGCTCGAGGTTCATATTCAACCGCTGGAGGGGCTGATCGTAAGTACAGCAAGGTCAAGAGAGATAATACTGTGAAGCCCCCCAGTAAATGGCCCATCACGACAAATGGCTGTAAGTTCATCGTAACTGTCCACATGCCAAGTAGGGCTTGAATTCCTATCATAAATACCAGAGCCCCCGCTAAGACCTTAGGCGCATGTTGAGCTCTAGAGCGAATGATCACAATAAATAATAATAAGACCACCAACGCTAAGCTACCTGCAAAGTAACGATGGATCATTTCAATCCACGCCTTGCGGGGTTCAATAGTACTACTGGGGTACTTTAACTGCGCGGCCGTAATTTCGTGCATTTCGTTGGGGACTGTTAAAAATCCATAACACCCAGGCCAATCTGGGCAACCCAACCCTGCATTACTCAATCGTGTGTATGCGCCAAGCACCACGACACAAATCGCCAACATACAAGCAAATGTAATAGTTCGTTGAAGTACAGTAGACATAACGCCTCCTTACTGAGAACGAGCGTAATTTAAGAGTTTTTTCATGTCCTTCAAGAGCCCCTTGAGAACGAGTCTATTCGCATCAGGATTTGACTGGTAAGGGTATTCCAAAACAACTAGGCCATGTTTATCTACTAAATAAAATGCTGCTGGCATAAGCTTATCTTGAACATCTTGCTCTACCGTACTCTCACCATCACCAACCAATATAATAGCAACCTTATTACGGTGCTTACCCAATGCAACATCCAAGTTTTCTACATTACTTTTTTGTACATCACAGGCTGAACGACAACCTTTAGGCACATTTAAAACGATGCTCCACAACTTGTCTTTAGACTGCACAGGAAGCCAGACTTCAGACTCTAAAAAATCGCCATTGTTCGTAGTACGATTGGGCCTAAAATCTAAACTCAATACTGTAACAGCAGCAATAATGGGCAAGAGAAAGCAACCTATAAATAACCCTAGTGTTTTACTCATCTGATCAACTCCTTGGATTTTGGCCTTGTCGCAAAAAACGCGATGATGCCTGCAGACAAACCGATCAAAAACCACTGTAGAGCATAAGCCCGATGCTTGTCAGGGCTCATTACAACAGCTTTATAATGCGGTGTAACGCCAGTTACTACGGTTCGATTAGCTATCACCAATAACGGCGAAACTGCTACGCTTAATTCGCGACTAAAGAAAGACCACTCTAAATACTGTAAGACATTGCGATGGTGGGCACTTTGGTTTGGATATTTTGCTAATGTAAATCCAGACCACTCTCCTATTTTAAACTGAGCTTTAACCTCGATAGGCTCAAGAGGTAATTCAATAATTGGCAGCTGAGAGCGATCTGCACCTGCCGCTACGAATCCTAAATTAATGATAAAGTGCTCATCTACACCATCAGCGTTAAATAGCGCAATTAAGTCATAGCCGATTTGACCATTCAAAATTTGATTATCGAGCAGCCACCAATAGTCTGGTACCAACTGCCCGACTAACTCGGTTTTAGCGCCTTGCAATAATTCAGTGTTGGTATTCATTAAAAGCCTTTGATTTTCACGGTGTTCACTCAACATCGCTAGCTGTGCTTGCTTTTCAAACGCCCTTTGCCATTGCCAATACGACAATCTAAAACAAACAGACATCACCAGAACCACTGCAAAAATCACCATTACTGTACTAATCTTTTTATTAAACACGCTAATGGCAGGCCCCCCAATGCTTATAAAATGGATTATCACAGCACTTCTTTTCGTTATTCTATATCAGCTTTTTCATGCTTTATTTGTGATGCTGAGTGGCGCTGAAAAGTCAAAAAACATGTCTAAAATTCTGGGAAAAAGGGTTTTCTTTTCACTTATCACCATGTTAGTCATCACACTGTCCAGCCAACTTGGGCTATTTACCTTTAATGAACAACCGGTCTCTAAAGCACATATACAAAAACAAACAAACATAGCCAAACAACATCCACAAAATGCCAATACCAAGCCGCAGCCTGAAATGCAAAATGTTGATTAGCATCTAAATGCCCTTTTAAAATGCGCAGCCAAACCACTAACAACATCAATGCACCGAGTGTCACATGTAAACCGTGAAAGCCCGTCAGCATAAAAAATGTATTGCCATAAATACCAGAATCTAATTTCAACCCAAGCTCAATGTAAGCGTGGATATATTCTTCAACTTGCAACCCTAAAAAAATAAATCCCAATAATATTGTTAAGCCCAAAAACACTTTAAGCTTTGTCCGTTCGTCTTGCTCAATGGCGGTATGCGCAAAATGTAATGTCACTGAAGAAGTAAGCAGGATCACGGTATTAATTAGAGGTAGGCCTTGCCATGGCATCGCTTGAGTTGCAGTCCCATCTGGTGTCACCAACAATGGCCATACGGCTTCAAACTCAGGCCACAACACTTCATTGGTCATTAAGTTATTACTCGCACCGCCTAACCATGGCACCGCAAACATCCTCACATAAAACAAAGCGCCAAAAAATGCTGCAAAAAACATCACTTCAGAGAATATGAACCACCCCATGCCTTGTCTAAATGAGCGATCCATTTGTGCTGAATATAATCCACTCATAGACTCATCAATCACATGTCTAAACCAACCCACAATCATAGCGATGAGTACGATAATACCGAGCAACAATGTCCAAATTCCGGAACTCGTATCTTTACCTAGCTGCATGACCGTTAACCCTGCACCAACAGCAATGAAAAACATTGCAATAGCGCCAACAATAGGCCACGGGCTTTGCTCTGGCACATAATAGGTTTGGTAGCTCTTATCCATTTTGAGGTCCTCGCACAATAATCGGCATAACCTGAATAAACTGTTGAGCGACTACATTTGATATTGGCTCAACTTTCTCCGCAGTTACACTCTCTGTGATGTCATATAGAGTGTAAGAGAGCGTCAACTCTTGCACATCTTTTGGCAACTCAGTATCTACATAAAATCGCAATGTAAATTCGACTGATTCATTTGCAGCCATAGGTTGCTGGTCAAAACAAAAGCAAGCGAGCTTGTGTAAGTACTTAGCAGCTTGCCCCGGTGACACAGAGGGGATCGCTTGCATCACCCGATCTCTGTCACTGAAGTTGTGCGCTAAAAACTTCACTTCGGACAACTTTCCGGGTTGAACGTTGACCGAATATTGCAACGCCTTAACTTTGAAAGGTGTGGTGCTTTTTGCGTGCGTTGTAAAACTAACTTCAACCTCTCGAGATTCATCAACGCCTTCACTCTTTTGAGCCACCACTAAATCCACTTTGCCATTTAGGCCTGTGATGTCACAAAACACGTCATAAAGAGGGACCAACGCGAATGCAAAAGCAAACATACCAAGCACCGTTAATACCAATTTTTGTATAAGCGCCGTATGCATTAGTCTACCTTTGGCGGAGTCGAGAAAGTATGGTATGGCGCAGGCGATGCCACTTGCCACTCAAGCCCCTCAGCACCGTCCCATACCTTAGCGTCAGCTTTTTTCCCACCTGCTATGCACTTGAAAACAACGGCCACGAATAGCAGCTGAGATAAACCAAATGCGAAACCGCCAATACTAATAATGGCGTTAAAATCTGCAAATTGTAGTGCATAGTCGGGGATCCGTCTTGGCATACCAGCTAGCCCCACAAAGTGCATTGGGAAAAATAAAACATTCACACTGACCAACGACAACCAAAAATGCCATTGCGCCAAAGTCTCGCTATACATATTTCCTGTCCATTTCGGTAGCCAGTAATACGCCGCAGCCATAATGGAAAAAACAGCGCCAGTCACCAGTACATAGTGAAAGTGGGCAACGACAAAATACGTGTCATGGTATTGAAAATCTGCGGGTGTAATGGCCAACATAAGGCCGGAAAAGCCACCAAGGGTAAATAACACAATAAAAGCAATGGCAAACATCATCGGAATTTCAAAGCTGATCGCGCCGCGCCACATGGTTGCCACCCAATTAAATACCTTCACTCCCGTTGGAACTGAGATCAGCATCGTCGCGTACATGAAAAAAAGCTCACCAGCCAATGGCATACCCGTTGTAAACATGTGATGCGCCCAAACAACGAAAGACAATAATGCAATCGACGATGTGGCATACACCATGGACGCATAGCCAAAAAGCTTTTTACGCGAAAAAGTAGGGACTATGGTAGAGATAATACCAAATGCAGGTAGTATCATGATATACACTTCAGGGTGCCCAAAAAACCAGAATATATGTTGAAACATAACAGGATCTCCACCTCCTGCGGCATCAAAAAAACTTGTTCCAAAATACTTATCAGTGAGTACCATGGTCACAGCCCCTGCCAATACAGGCATCACTGCAATCAACAAAAATGCGGTTATCAACCATGTCCATACAAATAACGGAAGCTTCATCCAAGTCATGCCTGGGGCCCGCATGTTAACGATAGTCACGATCACGTTGATGGCTCCCATAATTGAGCTCACCCCCATAATGTGTACGGCAAAAACAAACAATGCCGTATTATCGTTGCTATATGTTGTGGAAAGCGGTGCATAAAATGTCCAGCCAAACGCTGGGCCACCGCCTTCCATAAATAAAGAAGCGAGTAATATGGCAAACGCAAAGGGTAAAATCCAAAAGCTCCAATTATTCATCCGCGGTAAGGCCATATCAGGTGCCCCTATCATCATCGGGATCATCCAGTTAGCAAGCCCTGTGAAGGCTGGCATAACAGCACCAAATACCATTATCAAACCGTGAACTGTGGTCATTTGGTTGAAAAAATGCGGGTCAACAAGCTGCATACCCGGCTGAAATAATTCGGCACGGATAACCATCGCCATGGCACCGCCAGTGAGAAACATCAATAGAGAAAAAAGTAGATATAAAGAGCCAATGTCTTTGTGATTAGTTGTAAAAATCCACCGTTTAAGCCCTGACGGCGCACCGTGATGGTGCTCGTGAGATACGGGTTGTTCTTGTGCGGTAGTCGACATTATTCTTTCTCCTTAGTCTCATCAATGAAGGCCTGAATTTGCCCCGGTTGAACTACCTCTTGCGTATCATTACCCCAGCTGTTGCGTTTATATGTGATCACACCGGCAATTTCTGTTAGCGTAAGTTGCTTTCCAAAAGCTTGCATGGCCGTGCCGGGACGCCCATTAACTAATATATCAATATGTGCTTTTAACTCCCCATTGACCACCGTACTGCCCTTCATCGCTGGAAACACCCCTGGTAAGCCTAACCCTGTGGGTTGATGGCATGCGGCACAATAAGCCATATATACTTTTTCACCTGTTGCCATTAACTCTTCTTTAGATAACGTGGCACTAACTGAAGCCGCCTCTGCTTGCTGCGCCTTTGCTTTCGTCTGCTTAGCCTCTGCAAGCCACATATCGAAGTCTTCAGGAGAACGTGCATCAACCACAACAGGCATAAAGCCATGATCTTTGCCACACAACTCAGCACACTGCCCTCGATAAATGCCTTGCTCATTTACCCGCGTCCAGGCTTCATTGATAAACCCAGGGTTTGCATCTTTTTTTACGGCAAAATCGGGCACCCACCAAGAGTGAATGACATCATCGGAGGTCAATAAAAATCGTACTTTTCGGTCAGTGGGAATAACCAGAGGCTTATCGACTTCTAACAAGTAGTGCTCATCCTTCGCTTGTAAATTGTCGATTTGATCTTTTGGCGTTGACAGGACAGAGAAAAAGTCAACGTCATGGCCCATATACTCATAATGCCACTTCCATTGAGATCCTGTGACCTTGATTGTGAGATCAGACTTACTGGTATCCTCCATTGCGATCAGCGTTTTAGTCGCAGGAATAGCCATCACAACCAAAATCAAAAATGGAATAGCAGTCCACACAATTTCTACTTTGGTACTCTCATGAAACTGTGCTGGCTCAGCACCTTTAGACTTGCGGTGATGTATTAACGCCCAAAACATCACCGAAAAGACAATAGCGCCAATCACACAGCAGATCAGAAAGATCGTCATGTGTAACTGATAAACTTCATTACTAACATCCGTCACCCCTTGACGCATGTTATAATCGCTGGCTGCTGTACTGAAGCTCGCCAGTAATGGGACAAAGAAATTGAACAGCTTTACATTCGCAAGATTCATGTGACGTCTCCGATCCCTTATAATTTTAATATTGAAGGGGTTTTTATTATTGGATGACTGTCATTAGGTTTTATTGCCTAAACTGCATGACTTCTTTAACGATTAGTAAAGAAACAACCAGCTTGCAAGTTTTGTCTTTTTACTGACTGCACTGATTTTGAGTGTTTACTTCATTTGAAATTTAACTTCACACATCTAAAAAGATGCATAACTCAGTTGATGAGATTTAGTTATGTAATAATAACAATAAATTAGGAAGGCAATTTGTCACTATTCAAAAGTAGCAGCAACGGCCACAAGTTAACTTTTTCGAAAAAATCCAGTTCCACAAATAAAGAAAAATAGTCGTTTTAAGGCGATGGTCACCCTATACCCCATTTGGCGATGAAACTGTTAAAAAGTCGTAACATAGATAATATGTATAAAATTTTCATTCTTTAGTATTCGATTTGGCATTGCCATTTAAATTTTTCTTAAAATCGATTTATTATTAAATTTTAATGAATTATTTAACTAATTTTTGTGGCATCAATTAACAATGCCACAAATCCGTACCTTTAGTTTACCCAAAGATCTCTGATCCTAGGCATGCTTTCACTTGACCCCCAGAAGTAATTTGTAGAGCAACCGCTCGACCAAAACCCAACTGTTTTATCCTGCGCATGTGCGGCTAAAACCGCACTTACCATTTGATTATACTGTTTTAAATCAGGGTGAATATAAACCATCGTTTTCTTTCTATAGTGACCTGGATTTATAGGAACCTCTTCTGCTAACAAAACAACTGTTCCACCTTCACCAAATATATGTACTTTACTCAATTTAACGCCTGTGCCCAATGGGGTTAACTAACCTGCAACATAAATATTAACTGAGAAAACAGACAATAAAAAAGCACTCACTTTAATTATTTTTTTCATTTATTTCCTTCCTAACTCTATTTTAAATTTAACTTTAAAAATAACCATAAAGAAAAAAATTAAAAAAAAGAAAATAAAAAGGGGGAACATTTAGAAACAAACATTAATCAAACAGCCATTACAAGCTTAACTTTAACACAAGCCTTTGTTGAAATAAGAAAAAAATCTCACATAATTAAACATAAAAAAACCAAGCCAATTATTATAAATAGACTTACAAACACCAAGAAAACATTAATTAACCAACAACATCTGCTGTCTTTATCATCGACTTTCCAATGCTAAAAAGCGTGTTAATTAAGTCAAATATAAACATATTCATACGGTATCATTACTCGTAATCACAATAAGGAGAATTGCCATTAGTTTATCAAGCAATATTGGATTAGTGATTTTAATAAATAAAAAGACCTTAACAATTAAAAAATCAAGTGCTAAGCAAGGTAAGATGAAATGAATTGAAATTACTAGAATTACTAAGTAAGCCTAAAATTACATATCTTATTTTTACCATAGAACAATATCCTATGAATCAAATGATAATTCCCCCTTCCTTAACTAGGCTTATATTTAATTATAGAAGATAAGCTTACCATTTAGTAAATAAAACAAATCTTGCCAAAAAAAAGTTCTTACATTGTATATAAAACGTCAAGGCTTTGGTAAAAAATAAACGAGCCCAAAATGGGCTCACATGCAAATTTAATGACGGACCGTGCCTGTAATATTACAAACCATATCTTCCCCCTGAGCGCTATGACATAAATTCACATCACAATGCGTTATCTGAGTCGGAGTATATGTTCCACCACCACCCGGACGACTGCTACCGCCAGCGATTTGAGGTGTCATACCTTCACTAATAGAGTTGTGGGTTTTAGTAAGAGATTTTAGTTTAGTTTTTTTAAGTTTAATGTTCATTTTTTATTCCTGTTTTTTATCGAGCTCCCATTTAACCTACACACAAAAAAATTTAAAAAAAACATATAACCCTGAAAAAAAACACAACCTTTTCTAAATAAAAAATAACTAAGTATTTTAGAAAGATAGCAAGATAAACTTAGAAAAAAACTGTACATTATAAATAATCGCTGAAATAAAAATTATTAAATAACAATGTAACCTCCTAAAAACCATTAACCCTGAATTAAAAAATCTGGCAGATAAATTAGATTTATCACTAGCAACTCCTGTAAAAAATCAGGCAGCTAATCACCCTGGTACATCATGGCTAAAAAGCGTTAATTTAAAACTTGATACTGGAGATAGTTAACCCATATGCTACACCACACCTGTAAAGCACATCACCGATGAGTTTAAATACCCCCCTAATCATATTTCACTAGGACTTAACAATTAAAAAAACCATACAAATCAAAACCCAAACACCTTTAAATTTTACATAGTGGAAATAAAAGCGCACGCATTAAATCTTACTACCATTTATTCGGAGGTTTAAAAAAACCAACCACCTCTCGAAAAATTATAATATTCTCACCTAGGTAAAATTGAGTAAAGCCCATTCATAAAATGAGCACCGAAGCCATAATCAGATTAGTTAAAACAAATAACAATAATCATTAATTAAGCTAACGTATACCGCGCGGTAGATTTAACAAATGTAATGGTAGATCATTCACAATATTGTGAAAGATAGAAAAACAAAACAGTGTGTTTATGAGACTGTTATGATTAGCTTAAATACAATCAGATTTTTGCGACCACCATATTATTCACAGAGGCGCTGTTTAAATAAGCACTTCATAGGATGGCTTAGTCAATACGGTGAGAGTTTACGAACTGAAAGCGGTAACAAATAAACCAATAAACAACGCTCGGGCATGTCTTAAAAGCTGGGCACCACAACGTAAAGTGCATACACCCAGACTTCATACCGTGGCTGGTCAATTCAAAGTGTCTATGATAAAAATCAGAACCAAAATTCCTGATTAGGTTCTTTAGCTATTTTGTGGCAAAAATAAAGGTAACAACTCTTCGGCAATCACCTTCATTGTTTGCTCATCACGCTCATGGCCTGTTGTCACTATCATTAAATCTAACTTGTCTATGATAACAATATATTGCCCTCCCCCACCTTGTGCTGAGCGAGTCAGATAGCGTTTATTACCAATAAGCATGTCTGCTTGCCACCAATAATAACCATACCCAGGATTTTTAACCCTATTACCTGTAAAAAATATATCACTTTCATTCAGTGCGACTATTTCATTGGATGATTTAGCTAAGTACGCTTTGGGGAGCAACTGCTTACCCTGCCATTTACCCTCAGATTTAACTAGCAAACCCAATTTAACCATATCTCTTGATGTCAACTCTGCACCATATGCGCCTATGGGTAAACCGCAGCTCCCTTCTCGCCACTGATAGTTGAAAATCCCTAACTTGTGAAAAAGTTCCTTTTCGATAAAAGCTTTGGCCCCATTTGGTACCACCGCATTGAGCACAAGCATTGCAAGCTCCGGATCTTCACTTTGATAGTTAAATACTTGGCTCAAAGGCGTAATTGGTGATGAAGATGACAATATCGCTTGTAACTGATCATGAGTACTTTTTTTTCCCAACTTTTCAATTGCAGCTGCAAATCGTTCACCATCCATACGTAACCCTGATCGCATCGTTAAAACTTGATGCAAAGTAATGCTCTTCACCCCCGATGAAAACTGCGCTGGGTTCAAATCATGAAAAAATGATACTATAGGCTTGTTCAGATCGGATTTATTTAAATGACCAAGCGCAATGGCACGACCGATAGCTAAACTCAAAATAGCTTTAGTCACTGATGCTTGGCGATGAGGTTTATCAATTCTGCCCCGTAAATAGTAAGATTCAAAGATCAGTGAATCACCCTTCACAACCAGCAAACTGTCGTACTTTCCAAATGTTTGTACATTTATTTTCTTAGCAAACTCATTGAGCTTCGCTTTATCAGCATTGAAGCTATCAAATTTGCCAACTTGGATGCCATCACCTAGCTGTTCTGGTGAAAAGCTAATGTACGGCACGTTAAAACTCGGTAACTCCGAGTGGGGCAACGCTTTCTCCGTTGCCGTTGCCATAAGTACTACTGAATTATTTTCTTTAGCCGATATAGTTGCGGCGGCCAGCGTAACAACACAAGTCAATATGATCAGCTTTTTTTTAGCTAGTTTGTTAAAAGGTACTCTCATCAGCTCCTCCCTCCATTTAATCAATCTCTATACACAAACTCTATTGTGTTAATTTCGACAGCCATGACACTCCACGAGCCGCTGTCATTGGTACCGCTTGAGAATGATCTCCTTCCATCACTTCATGTGTTAAAGACAATTGACTATGCTTACGCGCATTTAGCTTGGAGAGCAGCACATCAACATGCGTTTTAAGGCGCGCTTCTTGGTCGCCATATGAGATAAACACATTTGCTTTAAGTTGCTTCTGCTGACTCAATAAATTGCTTAAATAGTCCATACTGCCACCTAAAGCTGGACTGCCTAATATGTAGTGATTGAAGGTATCCGGTTGTGCAGCTAAGACGTAGACCCCAAATTGACCACCAAGTGAATAACCAAAGTATGCGCGCTGGTCAGATTTGGTTCTGTAGAGTGTATCAACCCGTTTAATGACGTCATTGCGAATGAAGGCTAAATGTTTTTCAGCTTGGCCAAAGTGATATTTGGCCTGACGAGCTTTGTCCGTTGACGGAGTCACCGTATAGTCTCGAAACCGGCTGGCGTGCGGCACCGCAACCTTACCGTCTCCTCTCGGCATGTCTTTTTGCCAAGATATCCCAACTAAAATTGCATCATCCATTAAAAATGTGGTTGCTGCGGATAGCAAGTCTAGTTGCCATACTGCATCAGTGAAATACACAACTGGGTAACGACGTTTTAGATCTTTTCCATAGCCTTCTGGTAATTTGACCAGCAGTTCATATTGACCACCATTTACCGAACTGACGATGGGCACAACTTGCGTTTGGGGCGTGGTATATGCATCAAACTCCATCGCTTGTAACTGCCACATGGGCAACATCATATATATCAATACTTGCACAAATTTTTTCATCATTGTTCCTCGTTATTTATACTCTATAAACTTGGCTAAAAAGCAATGTATCGTTGATTGGCTCAGAGATAAGATTAATGCGCTTGGAACAAGATGCTTGATGTCTTGCTGACGTCTCGTTGACTTTGCAATGAAGAATAAAATAGCAAAATATTCAATTGGTTATAATTGATATTTCACTATCAATTACGTATGTTAACCATGCTTTTTGCAGAATAAGATAATAATGACAACTGCCATCGACCAGTGGGAAAGACTATGCAACAACAATATTGGGTAGGCGACTTTTATATCGATTTGTCCAGAAACCAAATTAAATACCAAGATCATACCCAGACACTCGCCCCTAAAGCGCTGGCAGTGCTAAATGTCTTAGCACAGCATCAAGGTAAAGTATTGAGTCAAGACAGACTGCTCGATGCAGTATGGCACGACGTTATCGTCTCACCTAATACGTTACAGCGCAGTATCGCACAACTTAGAAAAGCATTTGGAGACGATGGCAAAGAACAAGTGTTCATTAAAACACATGCAAAGCAAGGTTATAGCTTAGAAGCTGAAGTCACGTGGGATAATAGTAATACAGTAGTCACAAACAACCACTTACCACTTACCAACCATGCACATACCGAACAAACAATATCACCCGAACTGCCCGCGACGCCTCGCCAAAATAAAAGTGCTGGTAAGCATAAAATAGTACTCACCGCGCTAAGTTGCTGCATCGCTTTAGGTGCAATCGCACTGATATTTCATCCAGACCCACAATCTTTTAACGTTGAAAAGCTCACGGCGCTTACAGCCACAGACAACAGAGAAAATGCAGGGATCTATTCACCCAAGGGCGACTATGTGGTTTTTCATCGTTATGAAGACCGCCTGTGTATCAATAATATTTGGGCTAAACACACCCAAACTCAAGCTGAATTCCAGCTCACACAACAACTCAACTCAAACGGCACACATACCTTCTCAGAAGATGGTAAAACTCTTTACTTTGTACAAGAGCAAGATTGCAGAAAACCCATCACACAAAAACAGTGTTATCAGCTTATGAGCTTAGATTTTGCTCAGTCGCTAATATCACCTCAACAGCCTACAAGTATCATGGAATGTAAACATTCCCGGCTACGCTCCCCCAATTGGATGGCAGGTGGCCACCTTGCACTTTTACAACAATACCAAGCCAGATGGGAGTTAATACGCTATACAATTGAAACGAAAGAAAGCCAGCTCATTTATGGCTCAGAAAACGAAAACGTCATTTCATATGCCTATTCCACACAAGAAAACCTACTCGCCCTCACCACTATAAACACAGATGGTGAATACCACTTACAACTAGTCACTCCTGCAGGAGAAATACGTTCAAAAGTGGCTATTCAATATCCTCAAGAAGTCGCAAAATATCGCCTTATTTCTCCTAGTTTCTCCCCCCTAGATGAAAAACTGGTATTTAGTACTGGCCGGCAGTTTTTTACACTTTCCTACGACGGTGATATTGAAAAAGTCAGTTTACCTCTAGATGAACCTATGGGCTCGCCTAGCTTTCATCCAAATGGGGATCGCATATTGGTCATCAAAGGCTTTTATGACCGAGATATTGCATCGCTGCAAATAGCAGGGTCAGCTCCAGAAGTAAACGAAGCGCATAAAGATCATCATCAAACCCAATTTAATATCATCGAACGATCTATTTCCTCAGAAGGCAGCGCAGTCTTTCAGCCCAATGGCAAAAAATTAGCTTTTCGCTCCCAGCGTTCGGGTATTGATCAAGTTTGGGTTAGTGATGGTAAAACTACTCAGCAATTGTCGAACTTTGCAATGGATAACTATATTGACGGACTAGCTTGGAGCCAAGATGGAAAGCGTATTCTAACCAACGCAAACAAGGAGTTGTACCAACTTTCACTAGATGGCACCAGCCAACATTTCCCTTACACAGTACCAATTGACCAGCTATTTCATTGGGATAGTCGTAAGCACACTGCGCTTGCAAACATCCGAGTGGCTGGGCTGCTTAAATTTGCCAAACTCAACTTATCCGAATTAACTTTTACTGTACTCAAAGATTCGCCAGTCAATTGGGCACAGCGTATGAGCAATGGGCATATTATCTACACTGATCAGCTTGACCGATTTTGGCAGACCGGTGGTATAGAAGATACCTTAATAGACGCACTCGTTGCTCAGGGTAGTGATAAACGTTTCGTGCTTGATAACAACCATATATATGGGATTAATGAGCAGTTTGAGCTTTGGCGGTATCACCTTGAGCAACAGCAACTAACAAAGCTCATGACACTTCCCAAAACTCTCGATTACCTTACCGACGTGCGTGACTCGATCGCTTTAATTTCATTGCGCATAAATGCTAAAAAAGAGCTTGTAGAGCTGACTCTAAGCCAGTAATTAAATGACTCACAAACCCGAAAGCCAAGTATTTGCTTGGTTTATTATTTTTTACTGCCCGCATAATAAAAACAAAAATTAAACCTTTATATAACGCAATTTAAACATGCAGCGTTATACAAGCTTAAGAGCCACCACCAAAACCGTCACCGCCATGAAGAAATTAATTAAATAACACCCTAAAAAACAAAAATATAAAATCCAAAAACACCACAACAAGTTAAAAACCAATTCAAAACACAAATTAATAAAACATCAAACCAACAACCAAAACAAAAAAGAAAAATATAAAAACCCATTAAATTTTTAATAAATTAAATAATCAATAAAAATTAATTACCACAAAATAAAATTACATTGTAATTAAAATATAGATCATTTAATGTTTTTTATGTGTTTGATTCTGAGAAAGGGCTTTCAGGAGTCAAGTAACAAAATCTTTCACCTTTTACACTTCATATAAAACAAATTAAAAAACAAGGAATATTATGAAAGTTACCAATTTATTAAAATCACTTATATTAGCGACACTCGTTGGCACGTCGGCAATGACTCATGCATTGGTAGAAGGAGAATTAACCAAAAGAGCTGAAGCAGTGGCCAAAGCTGAAGGTATTACCATGGCAGAGCTGTTAGACAGATCTGAAAGTGGTGAGCTAGATGTAAATCAAAGAGCTGCTGAATTAAACCCTGAGTGGGGACGATGCGAAACTTATAAATATACAAAATATGCAAGTGCCAAAATAGATCAAGAAGTGACCCTCACCCGCTTTTCGAGTTTTGGAAGCTCATGTAACTCCTATGCTTTCACGATAGAGAGAAATTATGACGGCCATGATATGGAGTTACTATTATATCGTGACGGAAGAGTAATCGACAGTGGTACGCACATAGGTCGATACCTTTCTCAAGGCAGCTATATACTTAAATTAAGAAACAATGGCGGTGGTACCGGTACACGTGGTGGCGTACGATACGAATACCGCGAAAATTAATTAAACATAACGCAGGCCAATTAGGCCTGCGTATCCACTATTTTGGTTTCTTGGCTTTGTAAAAATGCCACTGCTTTTTCTTGATAATCTTTTATAAATGACTCGGAAATGATTTTATGAGCTGTGTGTTGAGTTTGCTTTGCATTCGCTAATACACCGTGAAATGAGCGGTAATTCTCTTTTTCCATTTGCGCAGCGCCTTCAACATGCTCTGCAAAAAAATGAGTAATATTAATTTTTTCGTCAGCGGTGAAGTCACGTAAAGTATAATCGATGGTTTCCAACGACCCTTTGACATCCATTACCTCTTCCCAAAAAGTACCACTTAAGCTGCCAGTGAATCCACTTGCACGAGTCATATCCGATTCCAATGTTCGAATTGCATCCACAATACCGTGAAATTCATTAATTGACATATTATCGAAATCAAAACCTTCGGGATTCAAAAGCGCACTATATGGTGAATTTCCCGGTGCATCCCCTGAAAATACTGCAATAGGCGACGAATCGTCAGATGCTGATTGTTCTTCAACAAGCTTTACTTCAGCAGACTCTGATTGCGTTTTTAAAGACACTGAGTGGGACTGTGCTTGCGTGGATGTCGTTAACGACGAATGGATATTAAAATTAATAGTCATAAAAGCTCCTTTTTGTATTGCCTTTGTATCGGCATTATTCCTATTTTACTTTAGCACTAAGCCAAATTTTATGTATGCTCTCAAACTCACCTAAGCATTTTATTGAATCTGTACCTTTTTAATTTCCATACACGTTACAAATCACTATGAAATAGCATGAGTTCTAAATCAATGAAATAAAGACATCGCGTCTAATAACCACCACTCTAGAATAAATAACACTCGTAATAACAAGACAAACATAAATATATTCACCAACCTAAAAATGACTGGCTAAATTACAAAAATCGGTCGGTGTTCATTTCAGTGTTCCCCTACTTTATGGCCTATTTTTTATAATAATTAGATATAATATTCACTTTCAATTAGCTGTTTAGTTCTTAGTAAATACAGTAGTTGATATCTCAATTAATTGATTTAGGCTTATCGGAAACGCAGCCATGTTCCTCTAACGGACATGGATTGACATCTGACTGTACAGCCAGCTCAAGGCATAACCTAGAATCAGCCTAACAACATGCAAGTTTATAAGCTAGTTACCTAGAGTAAACCTTAGGTATGTTATTCCATATATTATCTGGAATTTGTTCTCTGGATAGAAAGCCTAGCTTGCGACCATACCACTCAGATATATCTGGAGGCATGTCTGAAACTCTAGCAAGAGCAATTCCTGCACCTCCAACCCTAAACACATTTCTATCAGTATTCACTCCAACTGCTATCATCTGCCCCGTTATTATCGAAGGAGGATAGATTGGTGAATACTGCACTGTAGCACTCAAACACTCATAATCGGAATTCACCTGATCTGCATATAAATTTATAAATGCTTCTCCAGCGGGTAAAGCGACGCCTTTATATATGAAGGCTCTCCAGTCTTGCTCATGCTCTAACTTGTATGGGTTAATCCATTCAAACGCTATCCCATTTGAAGTTAGCTCTTTGAAAGACAAAAGAGCCGCGGCTACTTTTACGTCATTATCACTATCTAAAGGCTCTGCTGGGTTTGGCTGTAAAAAATTGTAGACAATGTATGAACCCTGATGTCTATCAAAACACTTTTGCCATGAGGCTTTATGCTTCATTAAATTGTTTAATTCTACTCTGGGAAATCCAGAGTAGAAACTTCCAATTACATTTGAAGTTTTTTGTATTTCAGAAACGATTTTTGATATATCAAACGATATTATCTGCTTTAGCTGTTCAAGGCTTCTGAAATGTTTATAAAGACCTTTGCTCTGGATCTGAGACTTGAAATCTTTCAGCCTACTAAATTCATTAGTATCTAAATCATACGGGTTATAATGTTTCTCCGAAAAATATATTGCAACGGGCTTTCCTTTACCGATAAACTGCTGAATTTCCTCAACTGTACCAGATGAAAAACCGCCAGTTGGGGTTCCAAGTCTAGTCCAAAATATTCCTATTACAATATCAGCGTTCTCAACTATCTGCTTATTTAATAATTCTTGTGGCCGATCGCCTATTTGAGAATAGCTATCTTTTTCCCAACGTACGGGTTTAAGAAAAATCCCTTCTTTAGCCGCAGATGTAGAATTCCAAGAATGAAGTACTTCTTCAACCGTATTTCTCTCTTCTAACACATCTGAAGGCGAAGCAATTAATACTTCAATCACTGTTGATAGTTTCATATGCTCTTCTCTTTATAACCACTTTATAATTTAACGTTCTCTCTAGTTTCAGAGGCGGGATATATACACAAGTCAGACCTTCTAGATACCATACAAGTGCGCATGAGCTAGGAGATTTTTAGGGATCTATCCATTTGTTTAATCATTATTTTTAACACTTAATTAGCACGAAATCTAGAGGATGAAAACTAGCCATGATACTAAAGTTCATAGCCAATTAATTTGCACTCGATTTCATTCATAAAAGTTAATTTACAAACCATAAAAACAGCTGAAAATTCAAAGGATGTTTGTTCTACGGCCTCTGAAAATACTAGAAAATTACACTTAACTACACCACGAAATGTTAAGTACACTTTAACTTAAAAAGAGTAAAAAGCCGTGACTGATGAAATGACTATATGATAGCTGGAGACGATTTATTTTATTTCTAGCAATACTAATCTAAAACGAAAAAATAAAACCACTAGAATGCCACTGAATTACTTTTTAATTCTTGATTAAATTATATGAAATTTATTTTTAAAAAAACTAAAACACTGTAAAATCAGTGTATATTAAAAAATTATTTTAATCGCTAAGAAATGTATAAAAGGAATTGAGAATGAATAGTAAGCCTAATCTAAAAAAACGCAGCCTTAAGAAATTAACTCAGAAGCAAACAATGTTTATTTCAGGTGGCACTGGAACAGCTAAACCTACCGACCCCAAAAGTATTAAAATTCCTCTGTCTAATCCAACAACTTCTATAATTTATGAGCTAGAGTGATTAAATAAACGCATTTAACTGGTAAGCTATTATCGTGACTGCGACCACATTCATCTCAATTCAGTATGCTGACGCTTATGTGTTGTCAATACTTGGCTTAACAGCTGCTGTTATGTTTATAAAAAGAGACAATATAAATGTGATTCATATTTGTGGCATAGTGTTGATAGCAGCATTGTTAGAATATTGCATCATATTGATTAGCTCTCATCAAAGGAATATTCCTACTATATAGGTGCTCTTTAATATTCAGTATACAAATATTCATTTGCTATATAACGATAAAGGCTTTAATTCTACGAACATATCTATCACGAAAACTACTGGCTTTTACCAATAGTGACAAATTTAATGATGTCAATATGACTCATGCAGAAGGTATTTTAACTGGATTGTATCGTATTATTACCCTAGTACTTTGGCTCGCACTCATAGAAACTTACTGAGGCATTTAGAACAACTGGGCATTAGTAAAAATATTGCAAGTTTTTTTCCAAGTTTGACTTTAGTTTATGATAACTATGAAATTTTGATATACCCATTAAGAGCTATAATTTGTGACGTTGTCCTATTATTGCTCATAGCATCCAAAATTGACACTGAGCGACTCGAAAGACAACAAGCTATTTGATTAGTCTTCCTAGCCTTTAAAAACATAAGCAACTTAGGCTGTGTAATTATTTATAAGACCGGCCTAAGAATGAAAGAGAAAAACACGGATAATAACCTCAAATAACTAACCAGAACTCACACATTGGCATGCCAAGTATATTTGTCACCCAGACAAGCCGCTAAGTGACAAAAATCAGTAAAATAAAAAACCCAAGCAATTGCTTGGGTTTTTCGTATTAGCTTATGAGCTGGGGATGATTACATCATACCGCCCATACCGCCCATACCGCCCATGCCGCCCATATCTGGTGCAGCAGCAGCTTCATCCTTTGGAATTTCAGCAACCATGGCTTCAGTTGTGATCATAAGACCCGCTACTGATGCTGCGAACTGTAGTGCAGAACGCGTTACTTTAGTTGGGTCAAGGATACCCATTTCGATCATGTCGTCGTACTGGCCGTTTGCTGCGTTGTAACCATAGTTACCTTCGCCTGCTTTTACAGCGTTAACAACAACTGATGCTTCGTCGCCTGCGTTTGAAACGATTTGACGAAGTGGCGCTTCCATCGCACGTAGTGCAACGTTAACACCGTGGTTCTGATCTTCGTTTTCGCCTTCAAGACCTGCAATCTTGCTAGCAACACGAACTAGTGCAACACCACCACCTGGTACCACACCTTCTTCAACCGCTGCGCGAGTTGCATGTAGTGCATCTTCAACGCGGTCTTTCTTCTCTTTCATTTCAACTTCAGTTGCTGCGCCAACTTTGATGACTGCAACACCGCCAGCAAGTTTTGCCATGCGCTCTTGAAGTTTTTCTTTGTCGTAGTCAGACGTTGCTTCTTCGATTTGTGCTTTGATTTGTGAAACGCGGCCGTCAATAGCTGCTTGCTCACCCACACCATCGATGATAGTTGTGTCATCTTTGGTGATAACAACACGCTTAGCTGTACCTAGGTCTTCTAGTGTTGCCTTTTCAAGCTCTAGACCGATTTCTTCAGAAATCACAGTACCGCCCGTTAGAATAGCGATGTCTTGTAGCATTGCCTTACGACGGTCACCGAAGCCAGGAGCTTTAACAGCAGCAACTTTTACAATACCACGCATGTTGTTCACAACTAGTGTTGCAAGTGCTTCACCTTCAAGGTCTTCAGCAATGATAAGTAGTGGCTTGCTTGTCTTAGCCACACCTTCTAGTGTAGGAAGTAGTTCACGGATGTTAGATACTTTCTTGTCTACTAGTAGAATGTGTGGGTTGTCTAGCTCAACTTGGCCTTTTTCAGCGTTGTTGATGAAGTAAGGAGATAGGTAACCGCGGTCAAATTGCATACCTTCTACAACGTCTAGTTCATTTTCAAGAGATTGACCTTCTTCAACCGTGATAACACCTGATTCACGACCTACTTTTTCCATTGCTTCTGCAATGATGTCACCAATTTCTTTATCAGAGTTTGCAGAGATAGTACCTACCTGTGCAATTGCTTTTGTATCAGCACATGGTGCAGAAAGTGCTTTTAGCTCTTCAACTGCTGCAACAACAGCTTTGTCGATACCGCGCTTAAGGTCCATTGGGTTCATGCCCGCCGCAACAGACTTAAGGCCTTCGTTTACGATTGCTTGCGCAAGAACCGTTGCAGTCGTTGTACCGTCACCAGCTGCATCATTCGCTTTTGACGCAACTTCTTTAACCATCTGTGCGCCCATGTTCTCAAACTTGTCTTCAAGTTCAATTTCTTTCGCTACAGATACACCATCTTTAGTGATAGTTGGTGCGCCGAACGACTTATCAAGTACTACGTTACGACCCTTAGGACCCAGTGTTACTTTTACTGCGTCAGCTAATACGTTAACACCCTGAAGCATTTTAGTGCGAGCGTCACCTGCAAAACGAACTTCTTTTGCTGCCATGTTTTTATTCCTCTAAATTCTTTTCGTTAAAGCTGCTATTTTTGTTACAAGCTAATGCTTAGCCAACAATACCTAAGATATTGTCTTCACGCATGATCAGGTACTCTTGACCTTCGATCTTTTCAGTCTTTTCAACATATGAGCCGAATAGAACTGTGTCACCTGCTTTTACTTCTAGTGCTCTTACTTCACCACTGTCCAACACGCGGCCATTACCTACAGCAACAACTTCACCACGAGTTGATTTTTCAGCTGCTGAGCCAGTCAATACGATACCGCCAGCAGATTTAGTTTCTTCTTCTAGACGCTTAACAATAACGCGATCATGTAAAGGACGAATGTTCATTGATTTAGTTCTCCTAACTTTTCTGAACAAGGACAGAATAATCTGTTTACTCAGAGTGAGCCGCGGCCCGACTAACGGCGCTAACACGACTCTCTGGATTAATTTGTAACTTGAAATTCTAGATGGGGGTGGATATTAAAAACCCAAGAGAAAAAACTAAAAAATTTTAATCTTTTCTCTGATACTCACCTTCAATGGTGGTCGATGATTGCGATTCTGACTTCGGCGCTTTACGCTCAAACGGGTCAAATTTCTGCTCTTCGAAGTGAGACTGTGCATCTTGATGTGCTTGAGATTGGCCAAAACCTTGCCCAAACATACTACTCTGCGCAGAGCTTTGCATTTTCACACTGGCTTGCTCAATCAGTGTTTTGGCTATTTTTTCGCGAATTACTGGAGTTAATAGCATAAAACCTATGGCATCAGTCATGATCCCCGGTGTCATTAAAAACACACCTGCGATGATCACACACAGCCCTGTAAACAAGTCTTGCCCAGGTAACTTACCTGACGCCATCTGTTGTTGCACGTTAGAATACGCGCCCAGTCCCTGCTGCTTGACCAATTTTGCACCTAAAATTGCTGTGGCAATGACCAGCGCAATGGTAGCAAACCCACCAATCACATCACTGACTTGAATAAGCAGCGCAATTTCAACAATGGGCACGACAATAAATAACAAAAAAAGAACTTTAAACATAGATTCTCCAAATAAACTGAAATAGATGTATGGCTTGTCAGGTCTAATTTCAAGCTTACAGTCTGCATCTAATTGCACTCTAATGATGACTTACTGCATCGGTTTTACATCAAAAGTCTTTGTTAGAACAAAACCGAGTTTGAAAGTTCAGAGTATATCAATGCAACTCAACGAGCACTCCTTGGGATCCATGTTGTCATTCGTTACTATAAGGGCACAACTAACTTAGTCGGCAAAAACACGATGAGTACCCCGTATAGAATGGTCATGACGACTTGTGATAGTCAAGACAATGCCCGCCACATCGCGGCGCATTTAGTTTTAAATAAATTAGCCGCTTGTGTGAACATCTTGCCCAAAATAGAGTCAATCTACATGTGGCAGGGAAAAGTCACCCAAGATGAAGAAGTTAAACTACTAGTCAAAACAACATCCGCACTGGTTAGTAACGTCATTGATGCGATCCAAGCTGAGCACAGCTACGACGTGCCTGAAGTACAAGTGATTGAAGTCACTGATGGTTCGCAGCAATATTTTAACTGGATGGAAGAGGTACTAAATTAATGCGACTGACGACGCTACTATTTTCTTTTATAACGCTGCTATTTATAGGCAGCTTTCAGGCTGTGGCCAATAACTCGGTCTTAGACAGCTTATTAGAACCAAAACAGCAAACATTTTTACCGGTTGATCAAGCCTTTGAGTTTGATTTTGACCAGCAAGGTTCTGTGCTATTCACTGGTTGGGATATTGCGCCAGGTTACTATATTTATAAACATAAATTGGAGTTCATTGCCAAAGACGCAGACATCAAAGTACCTGAGCTAAGTAAAGGTAAAATGATTGAAGATGAGTTTTTTGGCCGCACCGAAGTATACTTTGATGAGCTTTCAGTGGTCTCGAAGCTGAGCAATATTGGCCACGATGCCGTGGTTAAAATTCGCTATCAAGGCTGTGCAGAAGCTGGATTATGCTACCCACCTGAGATCATCGAGATCCCACTCACTGCGATCGCCGGTGCAACGAATACGGTCCCTAAGCAAGTTGAAAGTGACGCAAACACACAGCAAACGGCGTCTAAACCTGTATCACAACCACAAACAGTGAGCAGTAATGATGAAGGCGAGCTGTCATTCAGTGATAAATTGGCACAGCAAAGCTTTGTCACCAACTTAGGTGCGTTTTTCCTAGTCGGTATTTTATTGGCTTTCACACCTTGTGTATTCCCAATGTTCCCGATTTTGTCTAGTCTCATTGCGGGTCAACAAAACCTGTCTACCAAAAAAGCATTTTCATTGTCATTTGTGTATGTGCAAGGCATGGCAGTCACGTATGCTGCCCTGGGGCTCGTTGTGGCTTATTTTGGTGGTCATATCCAAGGCTATATTCAGCATCCAGCTGTACTCATTAGCTTCAGTATTTTGTTCGTCATTTTGGCTTTTGCCATGTTTGGTTGGTTTGAGCTAAAACTGCCAAGCGGCATGATGAGCAAGTTGACTGAGATCAGTAATCAGCAAAAAGGCGGCAATTATACCGGCGTCTTTATGATGGGTGTCTTGTCGGGCCTTATCGCCAGTCCTTGTACCACAGCGCCGCTGTCTGCTGCACTTTTATATGTTGCGCAAAGTGGCGACTACCTTGTTGGCGGGTTAACTTTATATGCGCTGAGCTTGGGTATGGGGCTGCCTCTACTATTATTAGGTACATCCGGCGGTAAGTTACTCCCGAAAGCTGGCGGCTGGATGGAGCAAGTGAAAACGCTGTTCGGTTTCTTAATGCTGTTTGTGCCACTTATTTTACTCGAGCGCATCTTAGACTTTGACATTATTGTGATGCTGGCTTCAGTATTGGCCATTGCCACAGCGCTATATCTACATTATTGGCAAAGTGCGCAATCACAAGGTAAGGGCAAAACCTTCTTATGGGCGCTGTCGATGACCTTGTTTGTCAGTGCCTTCTTTATGGCAAAGTCTGTGCTTTTCCCTGCACCACAACCACAGGTTAGTGTTGCTGCAGGTGTCATGGAAGAGAAAAAATTCCGTCTTATCGAAGGGCTGGATGGACTACACAGCGAAGTTGCCAAAGCCAATCAACAAGGCAAGATTGCTGTAGTCGACTTATACGCGGATTGGTGTGTGGCCTGTAAAGAGTTTGAAAAATACACCTTCCCAGAGGCACAAGTGCAAGCCGAGTTTCAACATTTTGAATTATTAAAGCTCGACTTAACTGAAAGTAATGATACCACGTTTGAGATTATGGAGTTCTTTACCGTATTCGGCTTACCAAGCATGCTGTTTTTCGACGAACAAGGCAATGAAATCCCTGAACTGCGCGTAACTGGCTTTATGAATGCGGAAGACTTTGCAGATCACCTACGTAAAGTACGTAATTACCAATAAATCCTCCCCTCTTCCTACAGCCTATTTAAGCAACAGACTTAAGTAGGCTGTACTTTATCTCTGATTAGACCAGTATTTTGCTGCTATTTACCTCGAACACTCTATAATAGTTCACGAACGTGAGAAATATTTGCTATTTATCGCGCAAGCGCTTAAGTTAGACACAGCAAGAGACAAAAAGTCTCGTTATTTTCCATTTAAAGGAATTTCACGCATTATGTCAGCAGATTTTAAGGTTTTAGTACTTAATGGTCCAAATTTGAACATGTTGGGCCGTCGCGAGCCTGATAAATATGGCACACAGACCTTAGCAGAGATAATGCAGTCACTGACAAAGTGCGCAGAACAACACAATGTGGTGCTGACTCATTTTCAGAGCAACAGTGAAGCAGAGCTTATCAATACCATCCATGACCATTATGGCAAAGTGGATTGTATTATTATCAACCCAGCGGCTTTCACACATACCAGTATCGCCATGCGCGATGCGTTGCTCAGTATCAGCGTCCCATTTTATGAAGTGCATATTTCTAATGTGCACGCACGTGAGCCATTTCGACATACCTCCTACTTCTCGGATGTAGCGAAAGGCGTCATTTGTGGATTAGGTGCAACTGGCTATCAAGCTGCATTAATGGCAGCTATGGACCAGTTACGCAAACAAGATAACTCAAATTAACTAACAGGCGGGCCAAGTTATGGATATTCGCAAGATTAAAAAACTAATCGAACTAGTAGAAGAATCAGGTATTGCAGAGCTAGAAATCACCGAAGGTGAAGAATCAGTACGTATTAACCGTCACAGCAGTGCACCGGTTCTGGCTCAGCCTCAGCAATTCGCAGTACCAGCACCTGCAGCGGCACCAGTAGCAGCACCTGCGGCGGCACCAGCAGCTGACGCACCAGCAGAAGCAGCAACACCTGCGGGTCACCAAGTTAAATCTCCAATGGTTGGTACTTTCTACTCTGCGTCTTCTCCAACAGCTGCGGCATACGTTGAAGTTGGCACAAAAGTAAACGTTGGCGACACACTTTGCATCGTTGAAGCGATGAAGATGATGAACCAGATCGAATCTGACAAGGCTGGTACTGTTAAAGCTATCCTAGTTGAAAACGGCGAGCCAGTAGAATTTGATCAGCCACTGTTCATCATCGAATAATTCCCAAGAAGGCAAACACTATGTTAGATAAAGTAGTCATTGCAAACCGAGGTGAAATTGCACTTCGCGTATTGCGTGCCTGCAAGGAGCTTGGGATTAAAACGGTTGCAGTACACTCAACTGCCGACCGTGACCTTAAACACGTTCTACTTGCAGACGAAACAATTTGTATCGGTAAACCAGCTGCGTCTGAGAGTTACCTAGATATTCCTCGCATTATCGCTGCGGCAGAAGTAACAGACGCTGTTGCTATCCACCCAGGATACGGTTTCTTATCAGAAAACGCTGACTTTGCTGACCAAGTTGAGCAAAGTGGCTTTATCTTTATCGGTCCAAAGGGCGACACAATTCGTCTAATGGGTGATAAAGTTTCTGCAATCGAAGCAATGCGTAAAGCTGGCGTACCGTGTGTACCAGGTTCAGATGGCCCATTGACAGAAGACAACGAGCGCAACGTGCAAATCGCTAAGCGCATCGGTTACCCTGTTATCATCAAAGCAGCAGGCGGCGGCGGTGGTCGTGGTATGCGTGTTGTTCGCTCAGAAGACGAGTTACTAGATTCAATCGCACTGACGCAAACTGAAGCACAGCAGTTCTTCGGCAACGGCATGGTTTACATGGAAAAATTCCTAGAAAACCCACGTCACATCGAAGTACAGGTACTTGCTGACGGTCAAGGCAATGCAATTCACCTAGGTGAGCGTGACTGTTCAATGCAGCGTCGTCACCAAAAAGTAGTGGAAGAAGCGCCAGCACCAGGTATCACGGCAGAAATGCGTAAGTTCATCGGTGACCGTTGTACACGTGCATGTATCGAAATCGGTTATCGCGGTGCAGGTACATTCGAATTCCTATACGAGAATGGCGAATTCTACTTCATCGAAATGAATACACGTATTCAGGTAGAGCACCCAGTAACTGAAATGGTTACAGGCGTTGACCTAATCAAAGAGCAGCTAAAAATTGCTGCCGGTCAGCCTCTATCAATCACACAAGATGACGTTGTGATCAAAGGTCACGCTATCGAGTGTCGTATTAACGCTGAAGATCCAGAGTCGTTTATTCCGTCTCCAGGTAAAATCACGCGTTTCCACCCTGCAGGTGGCTTAGGTATTCGTTGGGACAGCCACATTTATGCTGACTACACAGTACCGCCGCACTACGATTCAATGATCGGTAAATTAATCACTTATGGTGAAAACCGTGACGTTGCAATCGCCCGTGCTCGTAATGCATTAAACGAACTTGTGATTGACGGTATCAAAACAAATACACCGTTACACAAGAAGATCTTAGCAGATGAAAACTTCCAAAATGGTGGTACAAACATCCACTATCTAGAGAAGAAACTCGGTCTGTAATAGATGTTTTCGTAAAAAAGCCGGTTTATACCGGCTTTTTTATTTTTCAAAGCAGCACTTTTCTGCTTTTTTATTAATCAATTGAACAAGATAAGTTATATTTTTCCACTTTAGTTAGTGACAAGCGGCGCAAAAATTCATATACTGCCAGCGCTTCAAAAGATTGTTTTCACACAATCGCTGAAAATGGCCCTATAGCTCAGTTGGTTAGAGCACCCGACTCATAATCGGTAGGTCCCTGGTTCGAGTCCAGGTGGGGCCACCATTTTCACCAAACTACTCCCTTGAAATCAAACTCTTATAGTATAAACACCAACCATTTCATATTTAATTTACAGAGTGTCAAAGTCGTGTCAAACGCCCTTAAAGTGTCATATTAGTGTCTAAGCAGACACAAAAAAGCACATATTTGACTCTTTCAATAATGTTTTTATAAGAGCTCTCTATTCCAACAATGAGACTGAACCAACGAAAAAAAACGCCCCTGTTTTACCAGAGGCGCTTTAGTCTCTACTTTAAATATTCCATGGGTTCGCCGGTTTGCAGCGATCTATCCGTGAGGGTTTTGTCTGGTTGGCGCAGGTCTGGCTTTAACTTGTGACCATACTTATCTACGCCATTTAAATAGTCGTCTTTATCGCGTATTTCTCCTGAGTTCTCCAGCTCTGCTTTTAGCTCACCTGGCTTGTGGGTTTCTTTAAAGCTGCTGTTTTGCGGCGTCAGGCTACTCTCTGTATTTAAAATCAGCGGTAGGCCATCTTTGCCACTGCCAATCACCACCACTTTGGCATTGTTCGATTTTGCCAGCTCGATGGTGGCTTCAATACCACGCCATTTAAGATAGGCTTCAGAAATACCATCGCTGACCATTTCTTGGAAAAGCGCAATACCTTTGGCTTCTTCCTCTTTGCGCAGCGCTTCTTTTTTCGCGACCTCAACACGCATTTTATATTCTTCTAAAATGTAGTTTTGATTTACTTTGGAAATGATCGCACTGTGTACTTTGTCAGGCAAATCAACACGTTTGATCAGTACATCATCTAAGTTCACCAAGTGGTGGCCCGCCATGCTTTTTGCCTCTTGGCGCAGCATCGACTTCTCTTTTAATTCCAGTTCATTAAGCACTTGTCCAAGTAACTCTTCTTGCACTTCTTTACGCTGGTTACCGTACACCTGCTCGGCATCATATTGCGATACAATCATGCGCACCCCAGAGCTCACCTCTGGGAGGATGATTTCATCGACATAATCTGGCCCGACTAACTTGTGCAAATAGGGGATAAAGTCCACTTCAGGACGATAACGCACTGTGATATCTAGGGTGATCCGCAAGCCCTCATTGGTGATGGCATACACATTCGTATGTGCAGTTTGATAGCGGCTAGAGTAGATGGTGAGCGTATCCCATGGAAACACCAATACCGTCCCTTCATGTAATGGTGCATCCAAATAGGTACCGCCACCGAAGCGCTTCCAAAGTACTCCCACTTCACCCGAATCGACTTTGATAAAAATCACTGGAATAAGCGCTATTACCAAAAAAATCGCAATCAACAAGGTCAAACCTGCGCGAAAGCGCCAAGATAAAATGCGTCGTCTCAATTTAGGTTGATAACGCTTAAGCAAGCGCATCAAGATATTCGATATGATTATCGCCAAGATGGCGCTAATAATAATCGTCAGCGTTATATCAGAAGGGAGAATGATGTTCATGATGTTACTCCTTTACCCTCAACTTCATGGTGTTCCATTAACTGTCCTTCGACCATTTTTAAGTGCACATCGGCCAAGTGGAAATACGCATCATCATGGGTGATGGCAATGACGGTGTTACCGCGAGCTTTAAGTTTTGGCAGCACCTGCTCATAAAACTTACGCCTAAAAATAGGGTCCTGATCCGCCGCCCACTCATCAAAGATATAAATGGGTCGGTTTTCTAAAATAGTGCTCAAAAGTGCCAATCGCTTGCGCTGACCTGAAGATAGGTCAATGCTGCTGAACTCCCCATCCACGACTTTGACCTTGGTATTCATCTCTAAAAACGCCAACCAATCATCGATTTCTTCTTGGCTAGTATGGTGAATGCCATAAAGTTGCTTGAATAAATGAAAGTCAGCGAACACCGCTGTAAATAAGCTGCGATAGGCTTCTTTGAGGTTATCTGTAATCGGTTGGCCATCTACTAATATTTGCCCGCCTTGCAGTTCATACAACCCAGTTAACATACGAATAAATGTGGTTTTACCGCTGCCATTACCACCGGTAATAAAAGTGACCTGCCCGCGCTTCAAACTTAAATCCACAGGACCAACAAAAAACGGCCTGTCACCACCTTTTTGACCATGCTGGTAGTAAACCCCTTCGAGTTTCAACTCATCAAAATTATGTACATAGGAAAAGTGCTCTGTATCTAAGTTTGAATTATCCACTTTTGCGCGTTTGAGGTCTTCTTCCAAAGTCAGTACGTTTTGCGCCGCTTCCGTTGCGGTGGTGTAAATTGGGATCCCGCCGACAATACTGGTAATAGGGCCAATTAAAAACAATGACGCCGTGGTGACTTTGATCACTACATCTGTGTATACATGTGACAGGCTAGGCACAATAAACACCATAGCCCCCGTGGCGGCAAAAAAGGTAATTTGCGAGAGCACAAAATCAGTGGCGAATAAGGTTTGTGTGGTGGTTTTGGCTTTTTTAGCCCGCGCAGAGTCCATGACAAATTCGTGTTCTAAGTCATCAGCTCGCGGTACGCTCAGCTTCACTTCTTTGAAACCATCTAACAAGTCAGATAAGCGCTGGATCAACTTGTTTTCGCTCTCAAATGACAACTGCATATTGCGTTGAATTTCGTTGGCGCGAAGGCGGTGAATACTGGCCCCCATTGAAATTAAAATAGATATAACCAAAAACGCCACAAACGAGTGCCAAGCAATGTATAAAGAGGTAAAAAACACTAAGCTGATCGACTGACCAATGATCACAAACAGCTGTGCCGACTGCGAAATGGTTTGCAGTTCCTTGCTAAGCGTATTAAAAATGCGCTCTTTACCTATGGTTTCAAGGGTGGATAACTCGGTATGACGCACACATTCAAATAACTCAACACGCAGCCTATCAATGGCTTTTTCCACCATTTTAGCGGCTTTGGTCATCAACCTTTGCTGCGTCAGACCATAAATAGAAATGGTCAGAATAAACAACACCAGATAATAGAGAATATGATTCTCTTTGTGGATATCTGAAATGTTCTCCGACACGTTATTTATCAAGGCAAGGACTAACGCATTAGCAAGGCCAGAGATACAGCCCAACATCACGAAAGTCCTTTTCTTTATTTTTATATTCCGACTGATTAAATCGTATAATACCATTTTGATTTTCTTATCATTTTTGTTATCGGCTAAATAGCCTTACAGCGATAAATATCGCCAAGCGCACTTAATCTAAATTAAAGCTAGTCGTCCTCACTTTCTTGCTGTGGGTTACGACCCTGGGTGAGCAGCAACATCAATAAGCTCACTATCGGTGTCAAAAATAATGAAATCAGAAAAAAACCCACCGGTCCTGCAAAGGTATTGCGTCCCCAATAACCCGATAAAATACATAACACCAAATACAATGCCACTATCATAATGACCTCCTCAAAAGCCCAATGTTGAGAAATAAACCAACAGTTAGCCTGTTGGTTTATCAAGGTTCAGCCACTGTGGTTACACAGTGGCATTGCTCGGTTGTGTGCTGGCATTACCTTTATCTTTGCGATATTTCGCAGCAATATCTGCAATATCACCCTTAATGCTAGAAAGATTAAGGTCGATTAAAGTGCCACCATTTTCAAAATGACGAATAAACGTGCTACCTACGGCATGCGTAGATGCGGCAGATACTACAGGCATAAATGCGATTGCACTCAATGTTCCAATTACCGGCACTGCTTTTAAGAAGCTGCTTAAACCAGCCCCCCCAAGCGTTTGCGGAAATGAACCACCGATCACAGCACTGACCGTGCCACGCAGTTTATTGTCGCTGTATGATTGGCCATACACATTGGCAATTTCACCAATCATCTTCATTTGGATACCCGTCAAAGCCACTAAATCAACCGCTGGAATTGGGATTAACCCAGAACCAAACGACCATTTAGAGTACTTATCGACAATGATCTGCGCCACGGCTGCTCGGTCTTCTGCCTGAACTACAGTGCTTTGCGGCTCCGTAGCAGAAGCATTCGCTTCATTTGCCTTGTCGTCCTTTGCTGTTTTTGTCGCTGTCATAATTCATCCTCTATGATGTAGATTTAAACAGTTGTGAACCCACCAAGTTCATGCGAAGTGTTTAAACATCATTAAACTTTGCATTTACTTGCCCTTATCACTGCAATTCCACGGGAAATTGCAGAAATTCCTTATTAAGGCCGACAAAAGTACAGAGACACACTTCACCCAACACTCTAATGCAGGCAGCCTTTTACTGATTTGATTACGTTACTTAATTTGTCGCGCCATCCAATACTTCTTGGCACTGCTGTGTACGATGCCGATCGTTATAAAAAATAATGTTGCGCAGCTCTTCGGCGATACAATCAGATTCATACCCAGTTTTATTGTAATTACTAAAAGCCATCACAGTTTGGTCACGCTCTAACAAGCGAGAAAAACTGGTCACCCATGAATACGGGTAGCTGCCAGAGTACTGCAAGAACTTCTCGTATTTGTTCAAATTGGTGCTGTTAGGATCATCCGGACAGTCTGGCACTTTGCCATACTGATTGGGGTCGATATAGGTTACAAACCAACCGTAGCCAAAGTATTCACACTCATCTTCGCTTTGGGTATTTTGATAAGGTGCAAACGCCATTTCTTTTTGTGCTTCATTTAATATCGTATCCCCATACAAGCCTTGATCCCACTTCGACATATCTTTCACTGTGGAGTACATATCGCCCGCGGAATAGAGCACCAGTGGATTACTGTAAGGGTTTTTAAAGATATTTTCATACGGTGGCGGACCACCTGTTTCTGGTGGACGCCCAGTCGTGAGCGGTAAATACTGGTTTTGGTCAAACACATACCCAGTGGTCATATTTTCGACTATGCCAATGGCATTGAATGTGCCGCTGTCTTGCATATCGAGCGGGTCTAATATTTGCTCTTTGACGATATTTCTAAAATAAAAGTTCGAATCGATCTGACCTTGCTTGCCTGCAGCTAATTGCTCGAGAATGTTACCGATTATGTAATAGTTACAATTGCTATAGTCAAATTTAGAACCTGGCTCAAAACTCGGCTTATCATCTTGTTCTTTGCAGGTACAAAAGCGATTGCTAAACCCCTCAGGCCCATTTAAATTCGTGACGTCATTGTATAAATATGGCCGCCACCCCCAATTTAAAAACACCTCTGGGTTCGCACTATAATCATTGATCCCCGACGACATACTCAATAAATTGTGCAGTGAAACATCCGCACATTGGTTGTCTGGATACCATGGCAAGTAGTCGCGGATCGTTTTGCTGTGTAGATCCTCTCCTGCAAGCGTGCGCAATAAAATAGCGGCTGCAAACTCCTTAGTATTAGAGCCAATGCGGAATTTAGAATCAGAGGTATTGGCAACATCATATTGAATGTTTTGTGGACCACAATTGGCCTCATACACCACTTCTTCACCTGAGGTTATATAAATACTGCCAAAAAAGACCATTTTATCGCAGTAGTCACTCACCGTGACTTTAAACTTTTCAATCTGCTCAGCCGTGATCGTATTGTCTTTCGCCACACTGTTTTTAAAACAAGAGGTTAGTAGTAAACTCATACAGCATAGGCATAAAACCTTGAGTTGTTGCTGATAAAGCCCGTTCATTGTGTGTTTCCCTAGCGTTATTTAGTTACTTTGCCAACTTCTTTACTACTAACAAACCCGTTCTCGACACGAAAATTGCGCATAAAGCCTGTTACCTACCCATATGCTGCTTTTGCCATGCCCACCAGCACCTTTCTGGTACCTGTATACGCTTCTCGACCATGGGTGTATAACATGTTGTCGAGCAGCATAATGTCATTGCGCTGCCACTGATAAGCAAAAGTCAGTGAGCGATATACCTCATTGATGATGGCAATATCACTGGCTGCTATCTCGCTACCATCTCCGTAGTAGGCATTGCGCGGTAAATTCTCAAGCCCGATACTTTCTCGCATTGACTCAGGCAATTGATTGTCGATACTTGAGCAATGAAATAAATGCGCCTGATTAAACCAAACCTTTTCACCCGTTTGCGGATGGGTCGCAACAGCAGGGCGGATTTGCTTGGTCTGTAAGTGGTTATCAGACTTCCACTCAAAAATAATATCGTTTTTCCAGCAGTACGCCTCAACCTCTTCTTTACTCTGTGTTTGAAAAACCTCCTGCCAAGGCAAATCAATATCGCCATAGTTGCGAATATACATCACACCCAGTTTTTCAAATTTTTCTCGAAGTGCCACAGGCAATTGCTGATACACTAAACGACTGTCAGCGAGCGGCGTGTTACCGCCTGTTTTAGCAGGCACCACACAGAAAAAACCCATGCGCAATGGCCAGCAATTGGAGTAAGCATTTTCGTTGTGCTGCAAAATAACCTGATCAGCGTGGTACTCTGTGGTCGTATAGATGTTGTTTCTCAGTGCTGTGCGTGGTGAAGAGCGATAAATATACTGGCTGAGTTGCTCGCCAAAAATTGCTTCCAAAATCGTACTGAATTGGTTGGTGCTCACAATGTTCAAACCGCGCAGCAAAGCCACTCCATCTCTATCCACCCACTCATTAATTTCTTCAATGTGGCTTTTCACCCAAGCCAAACCGCTTTGCTTGTGCGCTGAAAGATCATGCACAAAACTATCCAACTCGGTCCTCGTGTCCTCTTTGTCGAGCGCTAGTAACTGGTCCATTCTATTCCCATCCTTAACTAGGTAAGATAAAATTACAACATAATATTTACATTTAACTGTGCAGTATGTAGTGATCTTCTATCTGCGCAACAAGCGCTTGCATGTCCGCCTTGGTTTGTAAAATTGATAGATGGTCTCCTGCCACTTCCATTGCAGTAAGCTGTGTCACCACTCGCTGCCAGCCCATGTCTAATTTCACTGCTCGCCCCTCAAACTCATTGGTGCCTGCCGCTTTGATTATTTTGACTTTCACATCCAACAGCGGCGTATCAATCACCACATTCGACAGCAACTGGGCTTTATAGACTTGATAAAATGTTGCTAATTGCTGTGCTGACATATGCACGTCCACTTGTGAGAGCCAATCTGACAAAAGTGCAAACTTTGCTTTTCCAGCCATTTGACTATAGTGCTCAATTTCATTTTGTCGCGGCGAAAGACTGAAAAATTCACATAAATCATGTAACACAAATGCGTCAATTTGCAGTTCATCAATAGACGTGCTGGGCTGGCTGGGCAACGGGGTATCTAAAATGGTCAACGACGCGCATAAGACTTCACTATGCTGCGAAAGAAGGCATAGCTCATAACCAATGAAAGCACCAAATGAATGCGTCACGACATGAACTTGATCAAAGTCGCGCTCCAGTGCTTGCAGGTAATGTTTGGCCGTTTGGCGAATATCGCCTATCACGTCAGGTTGATCAGCGATCAGATCTGGCTGCAGGCCATATACTGGAATACGTGCATCAAGTTGCTCCACCAGCTGGACAAATGAAATGAGCAAACCACCCGCACCAGCTATCAGCACCACAGGCGTAAAGCCCACTTCCCCTTGCTGTAAACACATCACGCTTGTCGGTGTATTATCCTGCTGGGATTGCGTGACACACTGACTATCTATAAAACTGGCAAGCGTTCTCACTGTGCTGTGTTGCATCACGGCAGCTAAAGGAACAGTGACTGCCAGTTGGGATTGGATCTCTGCAACCAATTGCATGACCATTAAAGAGTGACCACCGAGCACAAAAAAGTCATCGTCTAGACCAACATGATCAACTTTAAGCAGCTTAGAGAATCGCGCAGCAATACCAATCTCAAGACGGCTTTGTGGATTTTCCTTAGCGTGAGCTTGCAAGCTCACGCACTTTGCACGCGCCGTTAACGCTTTGCGGTCCAGCTTACCGCTGCTGGTATGCGGTAATACATCAATTGAGGTGATAAGTTGCGGGACCATATAACTTGGCAACCTATTACTGAGTATCTCGCGCAGTTCTGACGTATCTCCTTGCCAACTTACCGACTCAATAAATGCAACCAACTGCTCATTGCCACTACTATCCTGGCGAACCACAACCGCGCAATTGCCAATGCCCTCAATGGCCATCAACTGACTTTCAATATCCGCAAGTTCAATACGATACCCTCGTACCTTTACTTGGCCATCTTTGCGACCTAAAAAGATAACTTCATTGCGCGCATTTACCTTCACCAAGTCACCGGTTTTATATAATCTCAATCCGCTTTGAGGGTCTGTGATAAATGCCTCAGCCGTTTTTTTCGTATCACCTAAATAACCCCTCGCAAGGCCAATACCACTTATGTAAAGCTCACCAGCAACATACTGAGGCAGCGGCCTGAGCTGCGCATCTAACACATGTAATTGCAATCCGTTTATTGGACGTCCTATCGCAATGTCTTCATCTTGCCACTCCGTCACCTCTTGCAAGGTAGCCGAAATGGTGGTCTCAGTTGGCCCGTAAGCATTGACCAAACGTATCTGAGTACCTTGATTTTTTTGCCATGATTTGAGTGCCGCTCGCTGCATTTGCTCACCCCCTATGGTGATCAATCGCAACGATGAATTAAATTCCTGAGGTGCGGCACACAGCTGGTGCCAATATGCTGTGGGCAAACTCATTAAGCTAATATCCGCATCATGCGTTAACTCACCGAGCCTTGCAGTATCGAGCAACTGAGACGGCTCAGCCATCACTAACGTCGCGCCACTAAGCAAGGCGCAAAACACCTCTTCGGCAAATACATCAAAGCTAAAGCTGGCAAATTGCAGGTAGTTATCTGCGCGTGTTATTTCATATTGCGCAGACAAGCTGCGCACATAATTAAGGATACTGCGCTGCTCTACCATTACTCCTTTTGGCACGCCAGTGGTGCCTGAGGTATAAATCACATAGCCCAAATCAGACCCTAAGCTTACTGATTTTAAAGCGTCGCTTGAGTAGCAATCTAATTGCGCGTTAACATCATCAACTTGATAAGTAGGGCATGGTGCACCTTGGTCTTGCCAAATAGCGCTATCCGTTAATACTAAGACAGCTTGGCATGATGTCACTATCAACTGTTTTCTTTGCAGCGGCAATGCCGATGTCATCGGTACATACGCCGCGCCCGCTTTTAATACCGCCAAAACGGCAATAATAAGATCAGGGCCTGGCTCAATTGCAATCCCGATAATCGGCTGCGAGTCACTGCGCCCCACCTGCTCCACCAGCCAGTGGGCGAGTCGATTACTCTGCGCATCCAGTTCTGCATAACTTAAATATGCGCAGGGACTGGTATCACCGCTGTCAAAATAGGTCAAAGCCGTGTCACTGCCATGTAAAGCGGCGATTTGCATAAATGCATCTGCGAGCGTCTCTGCCTGCTGTACCTTTTCGTCAAAAGTATGTGCTTTATCAACTAATTCAAAGCGGGTAAATTCGCTCTCAACTTGCCCATGTAAGGTGTGTGACAGTTCGCTCAGTTTTTGTGAAGTTTGTTCACAGACTTGCGTAAGTAACTGAGCTAACATCATCACAAAGTGCTGGCTCTGTGCTTCATTTAATACACTGGTTTGATAACACAGAGTCAGAGACAGTTGCTTATCTCCGCCGACTACAAGAGATAGCGGATAGTGGGTCTGATCTTGATAATCACTACTGACAATTTCAAACGGCAGACTCGGCCCTTGGGATAAAGGGTCTGTCGGATAGTTTTCAAACACATATAGCACATCAAACAAATCCTGCTGATTGTCTATCTGGCTCCACGTTTGCACATCACTTAAACTGCTATGCGGAAATTGACTCAGTGCAGTCACATTGGCTTTGAATCCCTGTAAATAGTCGGTGACACACATCTGCATATCAATCTGGGCATACACCGCTTGGGTATTAATGTAGGGACCAACACGGCTGGCCATATTATTCAGCCCCGTTGGACGCCCAGCAACGGTTTGACCAAACATCACCTCACTACGACCCAGACAGACGCTCAACCAATAAGCAAAAATTGATTGGATAAGTTGATTAGCAGTTAACCCGAGCTCAGAGGCTGTTTTAGCCATCACTTGGCACTGTGCTTCGCTCAATACCTGATGGTATTCCTGATACTGCACAAGCCCAGATGATGTGGTTTTGAGACAGTCACTGATCAAAGTTGGTGAGTCGAGATCGCCAAGGTATGCTTGCCAAAAAGCAGCTTCTTCTGCGCGGTCACGTTGTTGTATATGGGCAATATACTCTGCAAAGTTATCTGGGTTTATCACCGCGATTTGGCCATCTATGCGCGCACCATAAAAGCGCAGCAGTTCACTGAATAAAACCGGCAATGACCAACCATCCATGATCATATGATGATAAGTCCAGATAAAGCCAACACGCTGCTCAGACATTGAGACCAATTGCAATCGCATACAAGGCGCTTGATTCAGCTGTATACCTTGCTGATATGCTTGCTGGGCTAGCTGAGCAAAATCAACCGCTTGCTCCTCCTGTCCTTGACTATCCACCAACTCAAACGGGATTTCTGCTTGCTCTAACACCACCTGCACAGGCTGACCGTCAAGCGTTGTAAATGCACTGCGCAGAATGCTATGTTGATTGATAACCTGCTGCCACGCATACATAAACGCCTCACAGTCAAAGTTACCAGCAAACGTAAAGCAACACTGCTCAAGGTAAGGACGTGTTGCTTGACCCTGCGCATCTGCTAGCTGAGTTTGGAACCACATCCCTTGCTGCAATGGGCTCAGCGGGTAAATGTCTGCGACAGCCTGTTCTGAGTATTGGGCGAGTAGCTGAGCGAGTCCACGATTAGAACAGTTGGGAAGCAACTTAAAATCACTTTGTGTGTAGTGGCGCTTTGTTTGCTGTGAGCAATGAGTAAGTACTTCATCTATCGCACTTTGTAACTGAGTGATAAATGCCTCTGCCATGGTGTGAGAGATCTGCTTTGTATCAAAGTCACAGTGCATGCGCAAACACCCAGCTTGAATCGAAGACGTCAACTGCATCGCGTAAAAACAGTGGTTGTTTGGTGCAATCAAGTCCCCACAAGACTCATTCACATCACTAAGTGGACCCTCACTGTGGATCACGCTATCAAGTTGGCCAAGGTAGTTAAAAAACACCAGTTTGTTGGTATCTATCGTCAATGCCTCTCTGACCTTCGCATCTGAATGCAAATAACGCAGCGTACCGTAATCACTGGCTTTATCTTGCACGGCAGCCTGTGCCTCTTTGGCCGCACAGATCATGTCTCCCACCGTCGTGGCGTTTACAAAGAGATGCAGTGGATACATGGCGGTCATCCATCCCAGTGTCTCACTACCATCTATCTGCTCCTGCAGTGCCTCTCGACCATGCCCTTCCATCATCAACACATGAGATTGTGCATCAGTTAACTTAAATAATGTCAGGTGCACAGCGGCCAGCAATAAGGTTTGAATTTGCGTGCCATAGGCCGTATTGGCATCTGTCAGTAGAGCTTGCGTCTGCGCTGTAGTGAGTGTTAATTGCAAACTGTGAACTGACAACTGTGCGGTAATTTCTTCACATGAGTCAAAGTATGTTTGCTTACTGGCGGCTTGTACTGCTGGCAACCAATCATCCATATTAGCGCGATGTTCGGCATGATCTTGCAGCACCTGCGATACTTGTTGAATACTGGCTTTAGGAGGTGTTAAAGATATCGCGTCATCTGTAACACGCATTTGCAGAGCGTGAGATAAGTCTTCCAATACAAGGCGCCAAGATACCCCATCGATGATCAGGTGATGGGCAATGATACACAAACGGTTTTTATCGTCTTGCTGGCCCGTATCTGCCATGATAAAGCGCACTAAAGGCGTGCCGTTAAATTGCAAACTCTGCTGCCATTGCTGACAGGCATTTTGCCATACACCCTGCCAGTCATCCTCAGCGCTCAGGTCATACGTATGGACAACCTTAGATGCACACAGCCCATCAATAAAATGCAGTGTGTTGTTTGCCGCTACCGCCAGCCTTAAACTGTCGTGACGTGCAATTAGCACTGTAACGGCAGCTTCCAATTGCCCAGCTGAGACATTTTTATTTATCCCCAACATCACAGCTTGGTTCCAGTGCGTAGGTAATGCAAATTGCTGCTCAAAGAACCAGTGCTGTGTGGGCAATAGACTGGCTTGCCCATGACTTGGCAGATAAGTCATTTGATTACTCGACGCGCAATCTATGTTAAGAGAAGTCTGTGTGATATGTGCACTTAACTGGGCGATGCTTGGATAAGTCAACACATCAGAGACGGCTAAATCAAAGCCCAATGCCCGAGCCCGAGTGGCAATTTGAATACTTAAAATTGAATCCCCACCCACGGCAAAGAAATCATCCCCAGGCTGTAAATCAGGCCGTTTCAATAACGTACGATAAACCTTTAATAGAGCACGGCTCGGGCTCGACTCCGGTAGCACGTGTTCTGCATCTGTGGAACTTGTCATTGGCACGTTAACCTGACGCTTTGCTTGCATGCGCAGTGCTGGCTTATCCACTTTGCCATGAGGTGTGAGCGGCATCTGCGTCAAAAACACATAGCTACTAGGCAGCATATGCGCTGGTAGCACATCTCGAAGCTGTTCCTCTAGCTGCTTGGATAACAGCTGCTCATTCAAAGAGTCTGTTTGGCAGATAAAGGCCACTAAGCTGGCACCCGATTCACCAGAATCGCACAATAATACCGTTGCTTGTTCCACTTCAGCTAGTGTACAAAGTTGGCTTTCAATTTCATCCAGCTCAATACGGTAACCACGTAGTTTGATTTGGTCATCATTACGACCCATGTAAGCTAAATGACCATTTGCAAGCTGCCTAACCAAATCTCCAGTCCGATATACCCGCATTGGTTCACCAGTGGGCGCACGCCAATTAATGAAGCGCTCATTAGTAAGCGCTGTGCGACCCAGATATCCACTCGCCAAACTGGCGCCCGCAATGCAAAGCTCACCGATTGCGCCAATAGGTTGCAATTGTTGCTGCGCATTTATAATGAGTAGCTGGGTATTATCAATGGGCAGGCCAATATCTGGCGTTAGTACAGCCGAGTCGACAATCCCAGAGGTAGCGACCACAGCACTTTCCGTCGGCCCATAATTATTGATCAGTGCAAATGGATACCCTACTGTATCCACTGTCGTGAGCTTGTCACCACCGACCAACAAGTAACGCAATGACTGCGGTTTAAACTCGCTGTCAGCTAAAACCGCCTGTGCAACCGGTGTGGCTAAAAAGCTATGGGTTACTTGGTGAATTTGCATTGCTTGCGTCAATTGCTGGGCATCACTAAAGGTCGTTTTTGGTAAAAATACCAATTGCGCACCCACCATCAAATAAGGCCACACTTCCCATGCCGCTGCGTCAAATGCCACGCTTGCAGTCTGTGTCGCGACAGAGTGGCTATCTACGGAAAACGCGCGTTGATGCCACTGGCACAAATTCATCAACCCTTGATGGGTATTCATCACCCCTTTTGGTTGACCTGTGGTACCCGAGGTGTAGATCACATAAGCCAGCTGCGCGGAATTTGCAGGAAGCGGCGGCAAGGCCCCTCCTTGAATAGACATCACATCTAGGGCTTCTACATCAATCAGTTGGGCCGAGTTAGCTTCCTTATGAACAAACAAGCTTATTGATTCGGAGTTTGTTAGTACAAACTTACAGTTACTATCTTTGGCAATAAATTGGATCCGAGACTTTGGGTAACTAGGGTCAACTGGCACATAACATGCGCCTGCTCGCATCACTGCAAGCAGTGCGGTCACCCATCGACTCCCAGCAGAAAGGCAGACCATAACCCGGTCGTCTGAGTGTAAACCCAGTTCAGTTAAATACACAGCAAGCTGTTCGGCAGCTGACAGTAGCTCACCATAAGTCATACATGTGCCATCTAGGTCGATAAGTGCCCTTTGATTAGCACACACGGTATTCAGATGAGCCCAGATAGGCTGCAGTATACTCGGCGAGCGCAGCGCGTGTTGCTCACCGTATAACATCTGCTTTTGCCATGTTGCAGTTTGGACCAATGGCAGCTCAGTTACTCGCTGTTCTACGTTGTCCACCGCAGCCTTTACCATGACTTCAAACGCGTCAGCCAAACCTGTAATTGCATGATGAGAAAACAGGGTTTTGTCATACACCCAATTGAGCCGTATACCATCCGGTTGTTCACTACAATTCAAGTCAAGCTCAAACTTTGCCTGAGTATTGGGCTCGTCCAATGCACTGACTTGTATATCGCCTAGCGTCAGCTCAGTGTGCTCCTTTGGATCAAACGCAAAGCTGATCTGAAATAAGCTGTGATGGCTTAAGTCTTTGCGTGAATCACAAAGCGCTGATATTTGCTCAAAAGGCACTGCTTGATGGTTATGTACAGCTAAGATCTGCATTTTTTGCGCTGTCAGTAACGTTTTGAGCGTCATCTCAGATGTGAACTGCAAGCGAATCGGCAGCACATTGACAAAAAAGCCCACGATATCCTTCAGCTGAGCATGATGACGCCCTGAAAACGGCGAACCAACCACCACATCTGAGGCCTGACTACAACGGGCAATACACAAAGAAAAGAGCGTATGCAGCCACATAAAGTGACTCACCCCTAGGCGCTGACATTGCTCAGTGATTTGTTCAGATAAAGTACTATCAAAATGGCTGATGTGCTTTGCTCCGAGTGGCTGAGACTTTTTACTGCGCACACCATCTAAAGCCAGCTCATGCACCTGAGGTGCCCCTGACAAATAATTTCGCCAAAACGCCTTATGTGTCACGTCTTGCAGCTGTGCTTGCTGCCATATTGCATAATCAAGATAGGTAACTTGTTCCACAGCCTCACAACCCAAGTCAGCTGTAGTGCCATCGCACGCGTGCTGATATGCAACAGCAAGGTCATCCACGATAAGTCGTAAAGAGTGCGCATCACAGGCAATATGATGCACATTGATACGTAACTTAAACGCCTTCTGTGATAACTGAAGTAAACACACTCTTATCATCAGATCTCGCTCAAGGTCGAATGCCTGCTGGTCATCATCGCGTTGTAATTTGCACCACGCGAGGTCACTCTGCTGAGTAGACTTATCAGAGACATCCTCCACCTGTAAAGGCGCAGAAAAATGGGTGAGAACGCGCTGTTGCGGTGTGCCAGATTGATCTGTATAGATCACTGTTCTTAAAATAGCATGGTGCTGAATTACCTGCTGCCAAGCGGCTTCAAAAGCACTTACATTCAATTTCCCTTTAAGTAAAAATGACATGGGAACGTGATAAACAGCTGCAGCTTGCTGCGCACCTTGAATATTATCTAGCGCCCACAACCGCTGCTGAGCAAACGAAACTGGGCCCTGTGTTTGCTGTGTACACTGCAATACTGGTTCAGCTGATATCTCGCTTACAGAGGCTTTATCAGACAATCGTTGAGCCAATGCTTTAACACTAGAATATTGGAACAGCTCGGAAAGTACAGCATCTAAACCAAAGCGTGCTTTCAAGTAATAACACAGCTCTACTGCCAGCAATGAATGTCCGCCCAGTGTAAAAAAGTCATCCTGCAAGCCAACTTCATGGGGGCATTGCAATACAAACTTGAACGCATCTGCAACTTGAATTTCAACAGGTGTGATGGGCGCTTCAAAGGGGGCTTTATCGTTATCTATTTCAATTAAAGATAGCAACGCTTTTTTATCTACCTTGCCATTCACTGTCAGTGGCATCTTAGGCACGATGCGTGAAACACTCGGCAGCATAAAATCAGGTAGAGTGGCTTTTAAAAATGTATTCAGTTGAGCACTTAAATCAGTAAAAGCCGCATCATCACCTTCAGTAATAAATGCTGCAATGTAAGCGCCTTTAACTGGATGCTGCTTGAGTATCACTACTGCTTCATCAACCCAAGGGTGCATCCTGATCTGATTTTCTATTTCGCCCAGCTCAATTCGGTATCCACGCACTTTAACTTGGTCGTCAATCCGACCAATGTACGTCATTTCGCCACCCGGCAGCAGGCGCACCAAATCACCTGAACGATACAACCTTTCACAATGTGACTTTGCTAAATTCAGTTCAACAAAGCGCTGCTGATTGAGTTCAGGGCGCTGCCAGTAACCGCGAGCAACGCCTTCACCGCCAACATATAGCTCACCAATCGCCCCTTGCGGCAGTAAACGCTGCTGCTTGTCTAACACATAGCTTGATGTCGTGTGAATGGGTTTACCTATGTTGCTTTGGCCAAGGGCAAGATCTTCATCGCTTAAATGCTTAAATGTGACATGTACCGTGGTTTCAGTGATCCCGTACATATTGATCAAGTGACATGCTGGCATCAGCGTGCGCCATGGCTTGATTTTACTCGGTTGCAGCGCTTCGCCACCAAAAATCACGTAGCGAATTGCAGGCCATTGATGTGTTTCCTCGACCTGCCGCTGCATACAGCTTTGCAGCACATAAAACGCACTGGGCGTTTGATTTAATACCGTCACACCTTCGCGCAGTAATAGCTTAGCAAACGCCTCTGTATCTTTTGCCGTATGGGTGTCAACCACCACCAACTTACCGCCAAATAAAAGTGCGCCGTACATTTCCCAAACTGAAAAATCAAAGCAAAACGAGTGAAATAGACTCCACACATCTTGTTGATTAAAATCAAATAAGCTCGGCTCAGTAAACAGCAAACGTACGACATGGCGATGCTCTATTTGCACCCCTTTGGGCTTGCCTGTAGTACCTGAGGTATAGATCACATAGGCAAGATGATCCGGCTGTACCTTTGGCGCAACAAATTGACGACCACTGTGCGCGTCAATCGCTCTTTCTGCGACAATGCACCGCACTGCAAGCTGGGAAAACAACGCAACACTTTGCTCATCACACACCAGTAAATCACTGTTAATATCCGATAGGATGTACTCAATTCGCTCTTGTGGGTAACTTGGGTCGATAGGGACATAAGCACCACCCGCTTTTAGAATCGCCAGTAATGCAACCACCATATCGGTGCTGCGCGTCATACTCACAGGGACTAACTGCTGAGGTTTTACGCCTTCAGCAATTAACGCACAGGCGAGGGCATCAATGCGCTGCCCAAGTTGGGTATAAGTCAGTGAAGAGGTGCCATCAGTCACCGCAGTGCGCAAGCCTACATTGATGATCTGCTGTTCAAATAACGAGACGATGCTGTGTTGCTGTGGCCAACTCGTTTGGCACTGTGGCTGAGATAGCAGTTGATTGGCATGTGATGCATCCAATAAGGGCACATCCCCAACCGCCATAGTCGGGTGATTTACTATGCCTTCGAGCATCACTGCAAAGCTGCTTGCCCAATTTTGAATCGTTTCCCTGTGGTACAGATCACTGTCATACTTCCAGTGAATAACCAAGGCTTCACCTTCGAACTGGGCATGTAGCTCTAGGTCACACTTAACCGCAACGCTCTGTGCATCTAATGCTTTGCACTCTTCCACCTCAAGCCCATTTAGCGTCAGAGTTTGTTCATCCGGTTGGGTTAATGAAAATAAGATTTGTACCACAGGATGATGGCTTAAATCTCGCGTCTGCTCTATATGTTCAACTAATTTATCAAAGGGTAATGCACGATATTCCAACGCTGCTAAATTACGCGCTTTTTGCGCTGCAAACCATTGCTCACAAGAAAGTTGCTCATCGACCTCAGCGTGCATCACTAAGGTATTCACAAACAAGCCTATCAAGTGCTCTAATTGAGGATTATCACGCCCGTGTACAGGCGTGCCAATGACTGCCCGAGTCTGCTGGTTCAAACGCGCAATGAACAGCAAGACACTGCTACTCAGCCACATAAAAAGTGAATTCTGCTGCGCAGAAGATAGGGAAACTATACACTTAGTGAGATCATGAGATAGGTATTGCACATAGCGCGCACCCTGCTCAGTTTGCACGGCCATTCTCGGCTTATCACTCGGCAATGATTGCAGTGGATCCAAGCCAGCTAATTGCGATTTAAAATACGCCAGATGAGCCACAAAGCTCTCATCACACAGCTGTGCTCGCTGCCACGCTGCATAATCGACATACTGTAGCGCCAAAGTAGGTAATTGTGCCTGTAACTTACCCGTAGCGACGTTGTAAATGGTCGTCACTTCGTGCACTAAATTCGTCATAGATGCACCATCTGAAACGATATGGTGCATATTAAAAAATAACCGGTGTTGATGCATATCAGACAGGACTAAAACACGGATTAAACAGCCGCTTTCAAGGTTAAGTGCTTGTGTGCAAAAATGCTTAATATGGCTGTCGATTTGCTCGGCTTTCTCATCATTTGAGAACTGGCTAACATCAAGCCATTCAAACGGTGTTTCAAAGTCTCGCATGATACGTGCATAGGGCTTACCATTTGACTCATCCCCAGCAAGAAACTGACAACGCAAGCTTTCATGACGCTCAATCACTTGCCCAATGGCGTATTTCAATGCATCAACATCAAGCTCTCCGGTTAAGCGAAACGAGGCTGGCATGTAATACTGCTGGCCACCATTGAGCTGCTCAATAAACCATAAACTCTCCTGTGCAAAGCTCAGCGGGAGCTGCTCAGTGCGCGCTATCGGACTAATCGCACCATCATACGCGGTCATTGTATGCGTTTGCTGTTGTTGAAAGTAGGCCACTAAGTCTGCTTTCTTGGCGATGACCTTGCTTTTTAGCGCTTCAGGAAAAACACCTTTTTGACGAAATGCCAAGCGGCCGTCTTTTTCATACAAGGTGACGCCCGCATCTAGCGCTTCGGCAATAAGCGATTCAAGTTCTAGTGTCTGACTCGTTATCACAGGAACATCTCCTCTGACGAATCACTATCACTACACTGAGCTTGTTCATAAGTAGTATGGATCCGGATCCACTTCACCAACGCGGTTATAGTGGGTCGCTCAAACAATACCCGCATCGGCACAGTAATGTGCAACTGCTCTTGAATTAACCCGGCACATTGAATTGCCAACAAAGAATGCCCGCCCAGTGTAAAGAAGTTATCTGTAATGCCAAACTCATCCACCGTCAGTACAGTAGCAAAAATATGATGCAGCGCTATTTCAAGATCTGTGCTTGGCACAACCACCTCGGCCTTGCTTTGGCACTGCTGCGCCCAAGTTCTCAATGTACGAATATCCAACTTGCCATTACTGGTCAAAGGCAAATTTGGGACTTGAATAAAGCGGTGCGGCAACATGTAAGTGGGTAGCTGCAATGCAAGCTGCTCACAATATTGAATGCCGCGTATCTCATCTACCAACTGCGGCAATGTTGCTGTTTGATTGTCATTTTCAAGCACAACAAAAGCTTCGATATTGTCGCCCTTCTCATTTAACAACACCTGAGCTTCTTTGATGTCTACTTGCTGTGCCAAATAATACGCAATTTCGTCCAATTCGATGCGATAACCGCGCAATTTCACTTGCTGATCAATACGTCCTGCAAACCGTAATTGCATCGCTTTCGACGCTTCATCAAATTGCCATTTTGCTTTATCACCTGTGCGATAAAAACGCACTGTTTGTCCTGATGACGGTAGCGACAGTACATTAAACTTTTCTGCTGTCAGTTCGGGTTTACCTAAATAGCCATCGCTGATGGCATCTCCAGATACATACAATTCCCCCAGCACGCCATTTGGTACAAATTGCTGTAGTTCATCTAACACCACACAATGACTGTATGGCATGGCTTGACCAATCGGCACATCATACTGACCGGACCCAATGAGCTTGTCGATGATATCACTGTCACAACGATACGCGCTGGTGCCTACCGTGGCCTCTGTTGGGCCATATTCATTGAACCATTGTGTATTAGGCAAAAAGATATCAAGTGCTTTGAGCAATTGGCATGATAATGCCTCACCGCCAATGACCACTCGGTGCTGCCCATTAAATTGGCGTGTTAAAGACAATTGATTTGCCACTTCTAATACACCTTTAAGGTGCGCAGGAGTCACTTTTAACAAGTAGGAATCATTGCTAAATAAACGCTTAGCAAGTTCAGGCAGTAAGGAATCATCATCTAATAGTTCAACACCTAAACCTGCAAGCAGACCGCCCCATAAAGAAGTGACAGTGGCATCGAATGCAACAGGAGTGCTCACGATAGCCCGTGACAAGGTACAATTCGTGTACTCTCTGATAGCGAATGACAGATAATGATGCAGGTTTTGGTGACTGATTTGCACACCTTTAGGCTGCCCTGTGGTCCCCGAGGTATAAATCACATAGGCCAGCGCATCGACATGGGGCTTGGGTAGCTCGTTTTGCTCACTCGCAGCTGGCCAGTTGACTGAGTCGTTAATTGAAAACAAAGTCAGTGGTGACTGCGCAATGGAGTCTGACAAATTAGCCAACCCACGCAATAATTCATCACAGCTGATCACACCAATCGACCCACTATCTTGCAAAATATATTGAATGCGTGCTGCAGGCAATTTAGGATCAATCGGTACATACGCACATCCGGCGCGTAATACGGCAAGTAATGCAACAACCATATCCGCGCTAGGAGATAAGCACACAGCCAGCTTATCATCAGCATCGACACCATGTGCCAATAAATGAGCAGCCAGACACCCAGCACGCTGCCAAAGCGCTTCATAACTGACAGCATGACCATCAGCATCCATGACAGCGACTTTGTCCTTGTGCATATACATCACATTTTCAAAACGCTCATGCAAACAAACTGGTGTATCATGTTCGCAGATATGTACGGCCTCTTCGGTCAATAATTGCTGCTGTTCAGATGTTAAAATGGCCAAGCGACTCACTGACCAATCAGGACCAGATAACGCCGCGTCGACAAGTACATTAAAAGCCCCTGCCATTGCCATAATGGTACTTTCATTAAACAGAGCACTGCTGTAACGCCACTCAAATTCAATTTCTGCTCCCAGCTCTATGGCATTGACCTCTAAATCAAATTTGAGATTCAATGATTCAAGAGGCGCTTCTTCAATATGCAACCCTGGTAAGGCAACATCGACAATTTCGTTATTTTGGAGCGCAAATAAAATCTGAAATAGTGGCTGGTGGCTTAAACTACGTTCGGGCTTTACCGCTTCAACCACTTGTTCAAACGGCAGCGATTGGTGTTTATACGCATCTAAAATCACCATTTTTTGCTTTGCAAGGTACTGGTTAAACGTGAGGTGCTTATCTGCTTTGGAGCGGATCACCACCGTATTTACAAAAAAGCCAATTAAGTCATTGAGCTGCTTTTGCGTTCGTCCTGCAACTGGCGAGCCAATCGCCACATCTTGTTCGCCACTCATACGCATCATCAACAGCGAAAACACGCTGTGTAACCACATAAACAGGGTCACTGACTCAGCTTGGCAATGAGACTTAATAGCTGAGGTTGTTGCTTCATCTAACTTAACTTTAAATTGCTGTGCAGCCAGCGCTTGCACTTTTGGGCGGGCAAAATCGAGTGGCAATTGGTGTACCGGAGGGCAATCTGCTAGTTGCTCACGCCAATACGTTATAGCAACTTGCTGCTTTTCTGGTGTGAAATGCGCTCTTTGCCAATGCGCAAAATCCGCATATTGAACTGACAATGGCTGTGTCATCGTATGGGGAAGTTGAAAGCCCGCTTCACCTCTGTGGTGGCGATAAAATGCGATAATCTCTTTAACTAAAATCGCCATAGACCAACCATCACTGGCAATATGATGCATATTGAAGTGCACCCAATAGCGCTGCTCAGCACGTTTTATGACTGTAACGCGCAACATAACATCCTGACTTAAATCGAAGGTTTTTTGGCAAAACTGTGATTTAAGTTGGTTTTCCCTATGGTCTTTTTCATCATCATCTAACATTGAGATATCTTCAAAGATCAAAGGTACTTCAACCTGCTCTCTCACTAACTGTTCTGGAGACTCGTTACTCGCGCCAGGCAATATGATGCTGCGCAATACTTCGTGACGCGCGATAATACTGGCTAATGCGGCATTAAATGCCGAAAGCTCTAAGTCACCAGTGAAAATAAAGCTGGCTGGCATATGATATTGACTACTGCCATTTTGTAACTGATCAATTAACCATAATCGCTGCTGAGAAAAAGAAAGAGGGAGAGTTTGTGTACGCGGCACAATGGGGATCTCATCACCACTGACTAACTTATCAAAACTGGGCAGTGCGTCTGCGAGCGCCTGTACACTTGGGGTCTTAAATAGTTGCGCGAGGGTAATATCAACTTCCATTTGTTGACGAATTTGACTAACCAGTTTAATCGCTAATAAAGAGTGACCACCGAGCTCGAAAAAGCTGTCTTCTAAGCCAATTTGTGTGGTTGGTAGCGTTGCTTGAAAAAAAGCCATCAGCGTTTGTTGGCTCGGTGTCAGCTGCACTTGCTGTTGAGCTATCACGCTGCTTTGCGCTTCTTGTCGCTGCGACGCTTCAAAAGCTGCAATTAAAGCGACTTTATCTACTTTTCCATTACGGGTTAAAGGCATGGTCGTCACAGTATGAAACGCCGCGGGTATCATATACCCAGGTAATAACGCCATCAGATGTTGCCGCAATTGCGGTGTATTACAACAGGGCTCATTCTGCCACAAAATATGAGCAACAAGAGTCTGCCCGCTATCATCCACGGTCAGTGCACAATCAACTAGCCCATCTATTGCCAAAATAAACTGTGATATAGCCTCTAAATCAATTCGATAGCCTCGCAGTTTAACTTGTTCATCTGTGCGTCCAAGGTAACGAAGGTGCTTAGGTGAGCCATGCGCGTCGAGCTGCCATTTCACAACATCTCCTGAACGATAAACCGACTGCATGTGATTTGCAGTGATGGCCCGCAGCGTGAACTTTTTCGCTGTCAGTTCAGCTTGATTGATATAACCCTGACTCACCATGTTGCCCGCTATCAATAACTCACCTGACATATTGCGCGCTACCGGTTGATCAAATTCATCAACTACGAGTAAGGTGACCCCCTCAATCGCAGAGCCAATAGGCACGTCTGGTGCACTCGCCAATTCAGCCTGCGGCATAGTCGCTGGAATATCAAATACACAGACTCCCACCGTACTCTCGGTGGGGCCATATTCATTGACGATATGACAATTAGGCAACTTCTCTTTGAATTTAATCACCAAATCAGAGAGAAGCGCTTCCCCACCGACAATTAATCGATGCATGGTTTCACAAATTGACTTGTCGTCCGTCAGAGATACAACAGCACGTAAATGGGCGGGGGTTAATTTAAACAACGTGGCTTGTTTTGCCCATAACTTATCAATTAATTCAGGGATGAGCGTCACCCCCTGCGATAAAATAGTCAGCGAGCCCCCGCTCATTAATGTCGGCATAATCGCCGTGACTGTGGCATCAAATGCCGCGGGCGTGCTCATCACAGTATGCTGCGACTCTGACATCATATAATTGCTCACGGCATGATGAAGGTACCCTTGCAAATTACCATAATTGATGGGCACCCCTTTAGGCTGCCCCGTTGAACCTGAGGTATAAATGATATAGCAATCTCTCGCTGCCAGCGGTATCTCACATTCTGGTAAGTCATTGCTGTCTATTGCTGTATCAGGGTATGAGGACAGCATTGAATCTTCACTCAATGCACCATCGAGCGGTAAAAAGTCGCTGCCCGCTTCGATTAATTTGTCAGCGCTCTCACTGAGCGCCAGTGTCAACATCACGTTCGCATCCGAGATCACATGGGCCAGCGTTTTAACCGGTGTGTCATGATGCACAGGCACAAAAACATGCTCTGCTTTTAGCACTCCTAACATAGCAATTACGGTCAATGGCCCTTCTGGCAACAATAGCGCAATGCGCGTTTGTGGCTCGAAGGCCATCTCCAACAAGCAATACGCTAGCTGATTCGTAATACGCTCAACCTCTTTGTAGCTCCAGCTTTGCGCTTCAAAACTCAAGGCCGTTCGATTGGGGTGCATGTGTGCAACTTGACTAAACTGCGCCGCCCACGAAGTCACCTCAGGGTTTACCAGTTCAATTGACTGACTTTCACGAATAAAAGCCTGCGAGTCCACTGGACGCAATAAGGTTAACTGAGACAAGGCAATATTAGGATTTGCAAGGCATTGCTCCAATACCCACACATATTGCGCATGAAAGTCTGCAATGCTCTGCGTATCCCAAAGTGCAGTATCAAAGAGCCATTCAATGCAACATGTCTTAGCATCATCGATGACACACACTTCCAAATCAAGCTTGGCACTGCGTGCCGTCTGCGGTATCAATTGCACCTCTAAATCTTGTAGTCGGAGTGTTTCGTTGACTTCGGTATTGACCCGAAATACAACCTGCGCCAGGGGGTGTATCGCCAAGTTACGTGGCACTTCAAGTGCTTCAACCAATACATCAAATGGTACCATTTGGTGAGCTTGCGCCGCCAAAAACTGCGCCTTACTCTCCTGTAAGGCCTCGTTAAACTGCGTGGCGGTAGTAAACTTATCTCTCAAAAGTAAGGTATTAATAAAGTTGCCAATAATAGGTTCAAATACCTGCATTTCACGCCCTGAGACAGGGGTTGCTATTACGATATCTCGCTGCTGTTGTGCGCGACTCATCCACAAACTAAACACTGTTTTTAGTAGTTGAAAGCGTGTGTAACCATGACGCTGGCAAAATACGTTCATTTCACCTTTAAGCGAGTGCGGTAGATCAAAACAGGCAAGCTCCCCGCCTTGAACCGCTTCATTGGATCTGGCTCTGTCTGTGGGCAACGCATGCACTTGTGGTATCTCTGCCAGCGCTTCACGCCAGTAGTCTAAGCTTGCTTGCCAATTTTCAGTATCAGATACTCTACGCTGCCAATCGATGAAGTCCAAATAGGTAAACTGCGGTGCCTCGACCGCATAATTTAGCTGCTCACTAGCTTGATAAGCGTGGCTCAGTGCATCGGCTAAGACTGCAATTGACCATCCATCTGAAATAATGTGGTGCATGGTGATTAGTAACATGTGACTGGCTTGATTGCATTTTACAAGTGTCGCTCTGAGCATTAAATCAGAGCTCAAATCAAGCCCACGCTTGGTATCTGCCGCCACAATATCATCAATAAGACGCTGTTGATGACTGCCTTCATACGCTGATAAATCATCGTGTTTGAGTGCAAAAACCTTGTCCGTATTGTCTTTTTGATAGGCGGTGCCCTGCGCATCTTGATGGAAGGTAAAACGCAGCATGGGATGAGCTTGGACCACAGAACAAAATGCGCGCTCTAAGCGCTCACAATCCAATTCACCCGTAATGTGATACGCACCTTGTAAATGATATTGCTCACTGTGCTCTTGCATCTGGTCTATAAACCAAATTCGCTGCTGAGCAAAAGACAGAGGATAACTATCCTGCTTTGCAATTGGCCTCACAGGGAGTTGCTCAATCTGCGCTTCCTGAGACTCTATGCACAATGCTAGCTCCGCAATGCTCGGGTTGGCAAAAATATGCTTTAAACTCAAAGGTACGCCACATTGTGCCTTAACCTCATTGAGTAGACGCATGGCCAATAATGAATGCCCGCCGATCGCAAAAAAGCTATGGTCAATACCAATGCCTGAACACCCAGTTAAAGTCGCAAAGATGTCCAAGAGCTGATGATGGAGTGGTGTTTGAGGCGCGCGCGTTTCTTCTGATACCGACAAACTTAACGACTCAAGTGCCCTGCGATTTATTTTCCCGCTACTCAGCTTGGGCAGAGAAGCTTGTTGGATCAAATATGCGGGGATCATGTGCGCTGGTAATTGCAGCTTTAACTGCTGTCGAATTGCAGATTCACACAGCCTCAGTTCCGTGCGTTTACCGTCGGGCACAAAGTAGCCCACCAGCATATTTTGCTGTGCAGCTTGGCGGCAGATCACCGCGACTTCTTGCACTTGTTCCAGCGCTTGTAGCTTGCTTTCAACTTCAGCAATATCAACTCTAAAGCCATTGATTTTAAATTGCTTATCCAGTCTGCCTAAAAACTCGACTTGGCCGTCAAAATTACGCTTAACTTGGTCGCCAGTACGATAATAACGGGCAGTATCGCCATCACCGACTTTAAGTGATACAAAGGCCGCTTCAGTCACTTTTGAAGCATTAATATAGCCATTTGCAAGACTCTCACCACCAATGTAAAGCTCTCCAGGTACACCCGCAGACACAGGTTGTTGCTGAGCGTCTAATATCGCGAATCTAATATGATTAAATGGCGCGCCGATAGGGATGGATTCCAAATCATGATCTGTTGGGATCTCAAAGGCACATACACCAATACATGCCTCTGTTGGACCATAGTGATTAAATAATCGTGCACCAAGATTTAAGTCTCGAAGCTGCTGTACTAAGGGCAAACTAAGCGCCTCACCACCGAGTATCCACTGCGTAACATTGACAGTGGATTGCTGCAACCAAGGCAATAACGCTTGTGCAAAAGAAGGGGTGAGCTTTATCAAGTTTACGTCGTGCTGATGACATGTTTGCACTAGCAATTCAGGTTCAGTGCTATCGCATAGCAGTACAGAGCCTGCACCAATTAACACAGGGAATATCCCTGTAAGCCCTAAATCAGTCGCAAGCCCTGTGACGACCGCTGAACGTGTCTCTTGAGTGAATGTCACCCGTTCAGATACACCGGCGACATAACTTGCCAGCGCATGGTGCGATATTACAGCACCTTTGGGCTTACCTGTGCTGCCAGAGGTAAACATCACATAGGCAATGTCTTCGCCCAGTGGCATATTGGGCAAGCTTTGCTGTGCACTTTGCGCATATAGACGGCTAATATCGAACACGTCTATACCATCCTCTTGTAACTTTTCTATCTGTGCCAAGTGCTCACTCGTACATAACACACGCTGGCTGCCTGCTTGTGACATGATTTCTGAAATACGCTCTACCGGCGTAGCAGCATCGATAGGCAAATACGCGATACCCGCACGCATTGCCCCAAGCATCCAAATTAAACTTTGAATATCACGCTGAACCAATAACGTGAGCGGTGATGATGTAGGCTGATGCAGAGCATAAAGACGTTGTGCAACCCCCTCTAATTGGGTGATTAACGCATCATAGTTCATCACCGAAGGGCCTTGCTCAGTGTCTGCATTTTCCTGGATCAGCGCTGTACGCTCTGGATGGCGCTGAGCGCTGTGATAAATCCCCTCAATGACATTCACTGGTGCAGTACTCGGCTGTGCAGCTCCTAATATCGATAGCGAAGAAGACAGTGGAATTTGACCGATAGCTTGCTCTGTAGAGCGACAGGCCATATCAATCAAGGCAATATAATCATCTATAAATTGCTGCACAAATCGGCCATCAAATAGCTGTTTTGCGTAATCCAGACTCAGCTGTACGCCATCATGATCATCTGTGATACTCAAGGTCAGATCGTACTTGGCAGTGTGATTGTCCAAATCAAATAGCTCAGCACTGAGCGAATCATTGCGCACGATCCGCTCTGCAATACCGTTATAGTTAAATAACACTTGGAACAGCGCCGAATGCGCCGTGGATTTGGCCAAATCCAATGCATCTATGATCTCTTCCACCGCAACACTTTGGTGTTCAAGACCGGCTTTTACTAATTGGTGAGTTTGGGTCAAAATTTGCTGTAACGGCTGCTGACCATGCAATCTTACTCGCATCGGAAGCGTGTTAATAAAGCAGCCGACCACCTGTTCAAATTCAGCATGGGTGCGATTTAAAACTGGCACGCCTACGGTAATATCTTCAGCTTGCCCGTAGCGGTATAAAAGGGCATAAAATACCCCTAAAAAGCCTGCGAATGGGGTAACGCCTAACTGTTTGCACAATGCAGAAAAGCGCTGCACCTGAAGCCGTGAAATAGACGCCTCTAGTTTGGCACCTTGATATTGCTTGTGTGCTTCACGCGGCACACTGGTCGGCAATTCAAAAACAGATAGGTCTGCGAGTTGTTGCTGCCAGTAACTCAACTGCTGTTGATACGCACTGCTTTGCTGGTATTTGTTTTCCCAGTGCACAAAGTCCAAATATTGAAGCGCTTTTTGCGCTTCAGTTTGTCCCGCCAATTCATCAATCAGTGACTGCGTAAACAATCGAATTGACCAGCCGTCGGCGACAATATGGTGCATACACACATATAGCCATTGACCTTGCTCCTGTGCCACCAACAAGCGCGCTCTTACTAATAGCTCTGACTCTAAATCAAATTGGTAAGTTAACTCACCCTGTAAACACTGCGCGGCGGCTTCATTGTCAATATCGCCCGCCACAGATTGTACTTGTAAAGTTAGTTTTGCATCACGATTAACGCTTTGAAAAACCTCACCATCTTGCTGCTTGAATTGGCTGCGTAGTACATCATAACGCTGTAACACCGCATTTAATGCGCTTTCTATTTGTGCCGCGCTATGTGCTTTGGATAAGCGCAACAACCCCGCCATATTGTATGCATTGAGCTGTGTTTCGTATTGCTCAATAAACCAAATACGCTGCTGCGCACGCGACAGCTTGCCCACCTTTTGATGATGTCGCTGCATATATGCAATGAGTGCTTGCTTATGCTCCCTTATCAGCGCTAACTTTTGCGGCGGTATCTCGCTTTGCCGACTTCTGAGCTTTAAACGTCCATCTTGTACATATACAAAGATCCCTTGGCCATCTAACTCGGCCAATAAAGTTTCAATCGCTGGATTTTCCATTCTTACAAGTCCATCTCTGTCATGGATTTATCATCAAAAGCTGCGCTGATATCACGCCCGCTAACTATGTCACTGATAACTTCTACTTGGGTCGCGCTGTGCATTGTCTGATCAGGATCTACCTTCAGCACACCAATACGCTGAGCAAGTAAAACGACACTACTAAAATCAAACACGTCAGCCACGGTGCAACGCACTTCAAAATGTCGGTTAATCCGAGATATCAACTGCATTGCCATGACCGAGTTACCACCACAGTCAAAAAAGCTACTGTCCGTGCTCATCTGCTCAATGGGTAATAAGTCGATAAAATATCCAAGTAAAGTCTGCTCTATCTGGTTATCAGGCGCGCGATGGCGCGCTACATGACCAGTTTCAAGCACTGGCAGGGCAAGCGCCTTGGTATCAATTTTGCCATTTGGTGTGCGAGGCCACTGAGCAAGCCAACTGACAAACTCTGGTACCATATAGCTGGGTAGCTTCATCATTAAATGCTGACGAATGGCACTGTACTCCCACTGCACACCTTGCTGTGGACACAAGAGGCAAAACGCGCATAAATGGGCTGTGCCTGACTGGTCTGTTTTTACTAAGACACGTACATCATCATGACCGAGCAACTTGCGCAATTGATACTCAACTTCAGCCAACTCGATGCGATGCCCATGCAACTTCACTTGGTTGTCTAACCGCCCTTGCAACTCAAATCGGCCATCGGGTAAACACCTTGCTTTATCACCAGTTTTGTAAAATCGCAGACGTTGCTGATTAACTGTATGCATCACGAAATACTGGGCACTCAACTCTGCTCGATTAAGATAACCATTTGCCAAGCCCGCACCACTAATCCAAAGCTCACCCCAAACACCAATGGGCAAAGGACCGCTTTGCTCACTCGCTTGCTCAGACATAACAAATAGCCCCGTATTCGCAATACCATGACCAATGGTAATCTCATGTGCATTCGTTATGTGCGCGACGCTTGACCAAATGGTCGTTTCAGTTGGCCCGTACATATTCCAAAGTAGGACATTTTGGTCCAATAGCTTTTGTGCCAAGTTTGCAGTCAACGGCTCACCGCCACAGAGTACTTTTAACCCTGAAATACAACTGGGGGCAGCTTGAATAATAAGCTGCCAAAGCGTTGGCGTTGCTTGCATGAAGGTAATCTGCTGTCGTTCAATCAACTCTGAAATCGCCAGTGGATCACTACATGCAGCTTCACTGGCAATCACTAAGGTCGCTCCAGAAATAATTGGTAAGAATAACTCCAATGCCGCAATATCAAATGCCATCGTTGTAATGGCTAACACATGGTCTTGCTGGGAAATTCCTGGCTTATCTTGCATGGAAAGTAAAAAGTTAGCCAAAGCGCCATGGCTAATTTCGACCCCTTTAGGTCGACCGCTTGAGCCCGAGGTATAAATCACATAAGCGCGCTGCTCACTGGCAACTGTGCTTTTTGGTAATACACTTTGGCACGCGGCTATTTCACTGGCTTCTAGGTCAATATCGATACACACCATGCCCGCATCAACCATGGTTTTAATTTCAGCACATGGCGCATCGCACAGCAGTAAATCAGCTTGCGCATCTGACAGCACTTCTCGTATTCGCGCTTGCGGGTAAGTAACATCAATGGGTAAATAAGCCGCTCCCGCTTTTAACACTGCCAGCATAGCGACCAACAGCTTGCTGGTGCGTGATAAAGCAACCGCCACTAAACTACCCGCCCCAACACCTTGCGCCATGAGGTGGTGCGCTAATTGATTCGATTGCGCTTCTAGCACTTGGTAACTAAGCTGAGTAATATCATCTTTCACCGCTATTTTTTGCGGTGTTTTAAACGCCTGTTGCGACACCATGTCAATCAATGAATCAGACTCAAAACCCAGAAAAGAATTGGCCAGTTGTGCAGATAACATCTGGTTATAGGTATCATCTTTTTGCAATTCAAACAGGTCGCTGTGCATGGCTTGATCTGCGCAGAGATTAGCCACCATGACTAGCCAAGACTGCGCAAAACGCACGAACATGTCGCCATCGTATCTATCACGTTGATAATCGAGTTCAAACCACCACTGCTCACCAATATTCAAGATATTGCAAGACACTTCAAACTGACCAAAACAGTTGTTATTTGCGACCGAGGTTGATTGTAAACCGCTGAATTCTGGTAACGTTTGTACACGATCAAAATTAAATACCGTACTTGGCATGATCCAATCTTGTTCACACAAATGAGCATAGGGAAGATGCTGATGTTCAAACCCTGTGAGTAATCTGTCTTGCACCTGAGCGACTAATTCACCAAACGTCATCGTCGGTGAGACATCCAGTTGCAACGGCAGCATATTGGTGCAATAGCCAAGTAAATGCGCGTCTAATACGTCAGCGTCTACATCAGGTGAGAGTAATTGACGGTCTGAGACTGGTACATTGACAGCAATACGCGTTTGCTCAGACAATTTATGTAACCAAGCCACATAACAGGCCAATAGTGTTGCAAACAATCCGCAACCTTGCTCCTTTGCAATAGATTGAAGGTTTTGCACCGCTTGGGTGCTCACTGGGTACCTCAGTTGTTGCACTTGATAATTGGACTGAGCTTTCGCGCCTCGTTTCAGTGGCAAAACTAACTGCTCACTCGCGGCTAACTGAGCTTGCCAAAAATGCATATCTTCCTGATATATATTTGTCTGGGTGTAGTTTGACAATGCTTGCGCATATTCGGCAAAACTTGGGGCACTTGGGCATTCAACTTGCTCACCTGTACTGTAGTTTTTAGCTATTTTTGCCAATAACAACTGTAGAGAAATACCATCACATGCAATGTGATGCAACACCACACTCAAGTAATGGTTATGCACGTTATCACTCAATAAATAGAACCTGCACAGACCCTCTTGTTCAAAATCAAATGGCTGATAACGCAACGCTGACAAACGCTGTTCAACTTCTTTCAGTGCGTCCTCTGGCGCAATAGAGATACAAACAAGCTCGGGGGCTGCGCAAGTAATATGCTTAAGTTCAGCCACATCAACGCCACAGCTTAGCAGCGGGTAACTGCTCACCACATGTGCGACGGCGCGCTTGAGTTTGTCCACGTCCAGTGCACCAGCCAAGCCAATACTGGCCTGTAAATGATACGCAAGTGCCCCATTTGAACTGCGCAGCGCCAGTGCCAGCAATTGACTTTGTCCTTGAGTAAGCTGACTCGCACAGCCATCGGGGTGCACGACATGAACCGGCTTTGTCACATCACCAAAATAACCAGCTTGCTGCAACGTGAGCGCACTATCTTTAACAGCGCGAATAACAAACTCAATGTCTGCATCACTGTGTGCGGCACTGATAAAGCAATTACGTCCTTCCCAAATGAATACCCCGCGATTCAATAATTCGTAGAAGAACACGTCTAAGTTCTGGCTAAATTGAAAGCGAAATAGCGATGAGAATGCATTGATCGTAATCGGGATAGCATGCTCTTTAAAAAACGCATTCAACTGGTCTTTCAAATAGGTAGTTTTGCGCGCAAGTGCAATCTGTAATTCAGGGCCTTGGCGCTTAATCTCTTTAAGTACCGCAACCGCACTTGCCATGCTCAAGGGGTGCTTACAAAAAGTGCCTGCAAAAAATGTGGTGTCTGCTTGCGGAAACGACTGATCGCCGTATTGCCACATACCACCATCAATGCCATCAAGATATTCTTTACTGCCAGCAACCACACCAATGGGCAAGCCACCACCGACAATTTTTCCGTATGTAGCCATATCAGCTTGGATGTCGAGTAACCCTTGTACGCCACCTGGGTGAGCGCGAAACCCTGTGATCATTTCATCAAAAATTAAAGCGATGCCCAAGCGCTTCGTTAACGCTCTAAGCTGCTTTAAGAACTCGAATGGTTGAAGTTCAGGGTGGCGACTTTGCACAGGCTCGACTAACACTGCCGCTATCTCATGGCCCTGTTGTTTTATCTGCTCAAGCGCAGCGAAATCACCGTATTTAAGCACTAAGTTATCGGCAACGGTTTCGTGGCGTACCCCCGAACACATTGGCTCCACACGCTCACCATCGGGCGCGACGGCCGCCAATGTACCATCAAAATGGCCGTGATAAGCGCCTTCAAATTGAACAATGCGCGGTCGTTTGGTTTTATTTCTGGCAAGCCTCAGTGCAGTCATCACCGCTTCAGTGCCCGAATTACAAAATGAGACTCTGGCTAACCCAGTCAGCTCACTGATAAGAGAAGCCGCCTCACAGGCCTGCGGACTTGCTAGCCCTAGCTGAATGCCACACTCTAATTGCTGAGAAATTGCCGTGTTGATAAAAGAGGGTTTGTGACCAAACAAATTCACCCCAAAGTCCATGGTAATATCAATGTATTCATTGTCATCAATATCCCAAATTCGAGCACCATCACAGCGCTTAGCAAAAATAGGGTAAAGCATTTCTTTGCTCGATAACCTAAACCCAGCTGATGCACGACAATCGGCAAGATGCGACCTGTGCTGAGAGACCAGCTGCTTAGAAGTTGCCGTCTTTTGGCAGTACTGCGTGCCGAGCGCCTCACTGTGCTGACGCATTTCCTCAGTACCTGCTTGCCGCTGCAGCTGCTTGGCTTGAAAACCAGGCAGTACAGATGCCATCGATTGATGAGTCGACTCACTTGTTGAAGGCGTAACTTTTGAGTCTGCAAAACGTGCTTGAGGGGCTGTCGAAAGCGTTGACTTATCACTCGCTTCTCCTTTTGGCTGCTGTCCAAGCCAAGCCAACTGCTGAGCGGTAACATCGGATACACTGAGCTGTGCAGCCTCACTATTCACGCTGGCGGCAGCTTGCAGCTGTGCAGTACAAACACGCTCAATCAAGTGGTTATTATCAGGTACATTAATTGATGCGCTTTCAGATCGCGGACGTGCTGCGTGTGGCGGCGTATTTTCCTCCACAGTCTCTTCTTCCAGCGTCAGATAATCACTATGTTGAGCGACATAGGTCACTAAGTTTGCTACCGTGCTCAACTCTTCATAAAACTGCCGCACACTGAACTCTAAATCGAACTGTTTTTCGAACATACGCACAGCCCGCATTATCATCAAAGAATCCACGCCCATTTCTAGTAGCGCCAGATGCGGGTCGATTTGCACAGCATCCATCCCCAGTTCTTTTGCCAAAGTGGATAAAATATATTCTTCTATCGCCTGTGCTCTGTGAAGCTCATCTGTCACAGGTTGAGGCGATATGGTGCTAGAGGCTGTTGTTGATGATGGTTCTATTTCTCCCATCCAATGCATATGCTTATCAAATGGATACTGAGGTAACGGCAAGCGCTGGGGATTAGACTCTGACGAAAATGTGTAAAAATCCTGCCACTTGATGTCAAAACCGAGCTCATACAGGTTGGCAATACACTCACCTAAGCGCTCGCGATCATCCCCTTTATCACGCAACACCGATAGATAAGTCGCCTCAATACGTGGCAAGTTCTCTTGGATCAAGCCACTTAAGACCGGTTTGGGACCAAGCTCAATAAAACACATCGGCGCCATCTCATGCAACGGCTGTAAGCTGGTATCAAATCGCACTGGTTGCGTAATTTGCTCGCACCAATACTTGGCGTCAGTGACTCTATCTTGTTCTACTTTGCCAGTCACTGAAGAGGCAAACTCGATTTTCGGCTTATGCAATGTGACCGAACTGACCACCTTAGCAAACGCCTCTAACATAGGCGTCATAAGTGGCGAGTGAAATGCAGCCCCTGTATTCAGAACTTTGAAGCGCACTTCCATAGTCGTGAGTTGTTGACAAATGAGTGTGATTGCATCCGTGCCGCCTGAAAATACCACACCGGCTGCCCCATGATATGCGGAGATAGCAGCAGTGTGTGTATGCTCAGCAACAACAGATTGCGCTTGTTCAAGCGTGCACCTTGCCGCAACCATTTGGCCACCTGGGTCTAGCTCATGCATTAAGGTCGCCCGTGCGCTCACCAACTTAATTGCGTCAGCCAAAGACATTACACCGGCAATGCACGCTGCGGCATATTCACCGACACTATGACTAATCAATAGATCAGGGAAAATACCTATTGAGTTAAGCCGTTTTGCCATGGCGTATTCGACAGCAAAAATGGCGACTTGGGTCCAACGAATTTGATTTAATTTTTCATGATGTGACTCTGCGTAAAGCACATCAGTTAAGCGCTCATCATAATGCGCAAGCAACAGAGACTCACATTCATCTATGGCTGCTTTAAACACCTCATCAGATTGATACAGCGCTTTGCCCATATCTGGGTATTGCGCACCCTGCCCTGTGAATAAAAATACCATTTTTGGTGTGCTTACACCTTGATTAGTTGCTATCACAGACACATCTGCATCATTCAGCTGTTGTACTAGCGCCTGCCGATCTATGCCATAAAATGCTTTTTTAACCCCTTTTAACACAGGTGATGTCGAGACTTGCGCAACTAAATCTGCACCAGCTTTGTCACAAAGGGTTTCCAGCTGGCGTGCGAATTGTTTTGCCCAGCTTGATAGCGCCTGCTGCGACTTTGTCGCGAGCGGTAACACATAGCAACTAGGTTGCTTAACTGGTTGATTATGCGCTATTTTATTCTTTGAAGGCGGTGCCACAATGACGTGTGCATTGGTACCACCAAAACCAAATGAACTTACCGCAGCTAAACCCAGTATCCCTTCATTGGTTGGCCAAGGCGTATCTCCGGTTGGGATCGCTATGGCATATTTTGCCCACGGAATATGGCTATTAAGCGTCTCACTATAACGCTGCGCAGGGATCTGTTGATGTTTAAAGCACAATAAGGTTTTGATTAGACCTGCCAGACCCGCTGCCGACTCTAAATGACCAATATTCGCCTTGATTGACCCCACCAATAATGTGTTGCCGCGCTGCTGACAGTATGCCTGTTGCAGAGCTGACATCTCAATAGGGTCGCCCAGTTTTGTCCCTGTACCATGTGCTTCTACATAATCAATATCTTGTGCATTAACACCGGCATGCTCAAGCGCAGATTGGATCACTTGCTGCTGTGCCCGGCCATTGGGCGCAGTGATCCCATTACTGCGCCCGTCTTGATTAACTGCACTCCCTTTGATCACGCCATAAATCGGGTCATTGTCTTCGATGGCTTGCGATAAAGGTTTTAGTAAAATAGAACCAACACCTTCGCTGCGCACATAGCCATTAGCACTGTCAGAAAACGTCTTGCATCGTCCATCTGCAGCCAACATCTGTGCGTTATCACATGCTTGCGATACATCATCGCTCAAAATCAGGTTAACGCCCGCCACCAATGCCTGAGGTATATCGCCACACCTTATCGCCTGCACTGCATGATGCAACGCCACCAGCGACGAAGAACATGCCGTATCAATCGCCAAACTAGGCCCAGTAAAGTTATAAAAATACGATAGTCGATTTGCTGCGATACTCAGCGCATTACCCGTACCGAGATAGGCGGTACTTTTTTGCACTTGCTGTGACAGGGAAAAGTAGTCACTTTGTGAAATGCCAACGTACACTCCCACCTTTAAGCCTGCCAATTGCACTGGCATATACCCCGCGGATTGAATCGCATGAAAAGTGTTTTCCAGCAGTAAGCGGTGCTGAGGGTCAATGTGTTTTGCTTCGCTTGGTGAAATACCAAAAACCGTGTGGTCAAATTCAGCAATGTCATCTAGATACCCGCCTAAGCGCTGTGCATTCACGTCAGCACACAATTGTTGGCGATGCTCACTTGGTGTGCTAATGGCATCCTGTTCAGTGCTTAGTAATTGCCATAATTCATCTAGATTATTGGCACCAGGGTATCGGCAGGCCATACCGATGACAGCAATGTCTGTCTCTTGACTCTCAGCACTGGACGTAGCTTTACTTTGTGACTCGTCACGCAATTGCTCTGGCTTACTTTTTGATTCTATATGTGGGTTGTCTTTACTAGATTGAGTCAGCGCAGCCTTCACTTCATCAAATTGGCAAATATATTGAGCAAGCTCACTGATGCTTGGATACTCATACAAAATGGTCGACTCAAGTTCGATGCCATGTAGTTCAATCAACTCCCCAGAAATGCGCACAGCCTTCATTGAGTCCACCCCCAAGGATAAAAAGGAGGCATCCACATCTAACGCTGTATGCTCTACACCGACTTCCATCGCGATGATAGTTTGCAGTAGCTGACACGCGCTGCGATATAAGGTGTGTTCTGATTTAGACTGTATATTTTTGGCAGGCAAAGGCGCAGCTTGATTGTCTGGTTGTTCTGATTTAAACGCCGCCAAAACCTCAAAACGCCCTTGTTCATAATGCGCTTTATTTTCTTGACGCTGCACCTTGCCACTGGATGTTTTACACAAACGGCTGGGCTTAATCAAAACCACGTCATAAGGCGCTATACCATGCTGCTCGACAATGGCACTGATTATTTTGTCTATCACTTGTTTGTGATCTAACTTGCGAATAGCGGTGCGTTTGACTTGCTGTACAATAACCAATTTGTCTTCATTGTCAGCATGAACATAAAAAGCCGCGCCGCCATTGCTTTCGAGTGCGCTATCACACTCGCTGACTGTGAGCTCAATATCTTGTGGGTAATAATTTTTACCACGGAAAATCAGTACATCTTTAGAACGCCCAGTAACAAAGAGTGCCTGCTGCTGTAAAAAGCCCAAATCGCCTGTACGTAAATAAGTTCCACTTTCTTCACCCGCAATAGTCGCTTGAAAAATGGCTTTTGTTTGCTCAGGCTTATTCCAATAACCTTTCGCGACACTCGCCCCTTTCACCCAGATCTCGCCAACTTCACCTTCATTGCAGCGCTTTAGGGTGCTTGGCGACACAATGGCAACCTCATGTTCACACCATGTATGACCACTGGATACAGCCTGGTAAGTAGATGACTCTGCGTTGTTCCCATTTTCGACGGTACGCTCTTTTATTTTGGCCACACCATCCAGCATTTTGTCATTATCTAGGGTCAAAATTATCGGCTCGCAAAGCAAGGTCCCCCCTGTCGCAAAAAGCGTTGTTTCAGCCATACCATAGCAAGGAGACAAACTCTCTTTACGTAATCCGCACTGCTTAAACTTTTCGTAGAAACGCTCAAGGGTACTGGCACGAACGGGCTCAGCACCATTTAGAGCTGATTGCCAATGGGATAAATCAAGCTCTGCCAATTCTTCTTCTTTGATGGTATCAACACACAAGTCGTAGGCAAAGTTGGGGGCACTGGATGTCACCCCTTTAAACTCAGTCAGTAATTTGAGCCAACGTATTGGTTTTTGTAAAAAATAAGTAGGATTCATTAAGCACGCTGGCGCACCAATGTAAATTGGCTGCAATATGCCAAAAATAAGTCCCATATCATGAAAGTGAGGCAACCAACTGACGATCGGCGTTTTGCTACTGTGGCCAAAGGCCACCTTCATCATTTCTTCGTTGTCGACAATGTTATCATGGGTGACCATAACCCCTTTTGGGGCACCCGTAGAGCCAGATGTATATTGTAAAAATGCCAAATCTTGGCCATTTACTGAAATGGTTTGCCAATCAGGCTTAACGTCACACTTTATGGTATCCGTTGTAAACAGTGCCAAGTCATTGAGACTCGTTTCTGACTCAAACAATGGACGTGCTATCTCATTCACCTTCTCTGAGGTCAACACACCTGTTGCTCCAGCGTCCTCAATAATACTTCGCAGCCGCGTAATATTTTGATTCTTTTTTGGTGGATACACTGGGACAGCAATGATCCCAGCATATAGACACGCAAAAAATGCTTCGATAAACGCAAAGCCAGAGTTATATAGTAAAAGTGCACGATCTCCTTGCTCAAAGTGCTCACTTAAGTGCTGTGCTATTTGTCTAGCTCGTTGATCTAACTGATGATAAGTCAATGATTGACTTGGAAGGTCGTCGGAGAAAAAGTATTGATACGCAGTGTCACCACCACGGGTATTAGCTAATGTAACTAACGCAGTCACTAAGTCTGTTTTCATGCCATGCCCACAAAAAGAGTGATTAAGTGATCTCTGTGCTAGGATCTGGACGCTTTACAGGCTTTGTGTTCTATGCAATGAAGGCTGTTACCGCAATCCTAGCTCTAACCACAAAATTGAAAAAAATTAATCAATTTAAAATTCACAACGAACTAACAACCGCGTGACATATAGCTGTTCACAACTACGCATACGCTTGTAGACGTGCAAAAAAGAAGGTTAATTAACTTCTAAACACTGCAAGTTAAGTTAATAGACTACACCTTTTACCACTTCCCAAAAACCAATATAATATTGATTTTAAAGGGTTATTAATAAAAGAAAATGCTATTCATGCAGGCAAGACAACTAGACAACAATACTCATTACCTAAAAATCGGAATATTCTTTATTTATTAATTACTGCCATTAAGATGCTATCACACAAAATAAAAAAATAAATCAAAATTACCAAAAATTAACAAATAGATAAGATATAACCCTCCGTAAAGTTTAAACTTTATGACTCTCTCCAATGCAAAGCAGGACTCAGGCTAGATAACCTCAAATGCAGTTTATAGTTTCACTTAGAAGGTTGTTAATCAATGCTGATGAGATTACCAATAATCTAGTATCGCTGTATGAACGCATGTTGACGCTTAACGACCTATCATAGCGTGATCAGCCAGATAGCTTTGTCAGATGCTAGCGCTGTCAATCATTTAAACTCAAATCGGCCATTTATATCTGTCGAATTAAACTATACTGATTTGAGGATAACCCAAAGCATAAAAGTTATAAGGTTTGTGGTAGTGGCTTATTAAGCTTCGCAATCATCACCAGCAAACGTCATTAATGGACTAACCAATGTGTAGCAGATCTTCATGTTCAAAGGCAGGCGCGGTAATGAGGGAATAACAATGGATAAAGCGTACTCAATTAACCTCAAATTTTGGTTAACGATTCTTTCCACTATTTCCGCAGCCGTTTTTGCATGCGTGCTCATTATTTTCAGTTATCAGGTTAAAAAAGCATTCATTGTCGAGCAAACGCTGACAACAGCCAAACAAATTTCAATGTCTTTGGCGCAAAGTATCGGTACGAATTCAACAGCAGAAATTCGTACTTTGCTGCATGCAACAGCGCAGATTACGCCACACTCTTCGATCACAATTACAGATCAGCAATTAAATATATTGTTTAGTTCAGAAAAAAAACACATTGGATTAAATGCCAAAACCTTGTTTCCGCTTGCTCACAAAGTAGCACTGTATCAATCCTCCACAGCGCTAGTGCATTATTTTAATAAGCCAAAAAATATGTTAGCCACCTATCAAATCATACCGCCACTCACAAGTTCACAAAATTCAGCAACAGAGCGTGGACTCGTTATCTATAGCCAATATGATTTATCTGAAACCTTTACCCAATTACTGACTCACTACAATCACAATGCATGGTTTATTGTTTTCGCGATCATTTTTATTTCGCTTTTAGCGCTTGTCATCACTTATTACTTTATTCATCGCCCTATTGCTACGCTGGTCCAATATAGTAATCAGCTAGGAGATTTTAAATTTATTCGTGAACACAGTATTGAGGGTAAGGGAGAGCTCAAACAACTGGCAAACAACATCGCAAAAGCGTCATACACGCTTGAGCTTGGATTTAAGCAACAAAAATATGCAGAGCAAACAGCCATAGAGCAACACAGTATGCTCGAAGGTATTTTTTCTGCCTTACCAGATATCTTTTTTATCATCGATAAACAGGGAAAAATTTTAGAATGTCATTACGGCAATGGCGACAACCTACCGATGCCAGAGTCTCAATTTGTAGGTCAAAAGCTCATCGATATACTCCCAGCACATGCAGCAAAGCACTTTTCAAAAGCAATATCAACGATTGAGCAAAGTGGCCAATTGACACGAATAGATTATAAATTAGATAGCAGCGAAAACAGCAAACATTTTGAGGCGCGCCTCAATGCGATCCCCAACTCAAATAAATTAGTGATTGCAGTTCGAGATATTACGGATCAAAAACGCCAAGAAGAAGTCATACTCAAACATGCTTTTTACGATACTTTAACCAGCCTACCCAACCGCTTTTTGGCACTTGATCGGTTGCAACAAATGATTCATGAAGCAAAACGAAACCAGCAGCTCATTGCTGTCGGCTTTATCGATTTGGATGATTTCAAAAAAGTAAATGACTCTATGGGCCATGAAGTGGGTGATAAAGTACTGATCCATTCTGCCAAAATATTAAAAACGGCCCTGCGTAAACATGACACCGTCGCCCGCCTTGGTGGCGATGAGTTCATTCTCTTATTGGGTGACATTCAGACCCATCACGATATCACCGCCATAGCGACCAAACTCGTGCAATTATTTCGCTCTCCATTTGAAATTGACGAGCGTGCATTCACGATATCTTTGAGCCTAGGTATCGCGGTATTCCCCGACGACGCAGACTCCCCCAATGATTTATTGAGAAAAGCAGATTCGGCCATGTACAGCGCCAAACAAATGGGTCGAAATACCTTTTCATTCTTTACAGAAAGTATGAGCCAAGACCTCAACCGCCGCTTGAAGCTCGAAGAGCACATGCGAAGTGCACTTGCTAACCAAGAGTTTGAAGTCTACTTTCAACCTCAGTATGATTTGTCCAATGGCTTTGTCGTGGGTGCCGAAGCCCTGCTTCGCTGGCACAATGAGGAGTTAGGTTGGATCTCACCGGCAGAGTTCATTCCACTTGCAGAGCAAACTGGGTATATCATCGAACTTGGCGAGTTTGTACTAGAGCAAGCTATGTTGCAAATCCTGCATTTGCAAACATTACACCCTCATCCGTATCGCATCGCTGTTAATTTGTCTCCTCGGCAATTTAAAGATCCCAACCTGGTCAACACTATCAGCCACATGATCCACAAGTACCAAATCGACACTCAGTATCTTGAGTTGGAGATCACTGAAGGGGTATTACTCACCGGAGATGCCCTTGTTAAAGACGCACTGTTTGAATTCCATCAACTTGGCGTGATTGTATCAATGGATGACTTTGGAACCGGGTATTCTTCTTTAAACTATCTGCGTTTATACCCATTTGATGTAGTAAAAATAGATCAGAGCTTTATCTTTGACATGCATACCAGCGAACAAGTAAGGCAACTCGTTAAAACCATAATCACCATGGCCCATAACTTAAGTATAAAAGTAATCGCCGAAGGCATAGAAACCCAGCTACAATTAGATACCTTAGCGGCACTTGGCTGTGACTTGGGCCAAGGTTACTTTTTAGGTAAACCTATGTCAAAAATTGATTTTGAAGCTTGGTTAGCGCAATATGCACAACAACCGTTGAATATTGAGAATAAATCCTTGTCGATACAAGACTATTAAGTTGAATATGTTAGTATTGAGAAGTAGTGTAAGGATTTAGAATATGAATATAGAACTACTCGTTACAAAAGCTAAGCAAGTCTGCGATAATCGCGGGGCACGCTTTACGCCAATTAGAGAAAAAGTATTTCGCTTGCTGGCCACTAAACAAGGTGGTGTTGGCGCTTATGATTTGCTAGAAGAACTAAAAATAACAGAAAGTAGTGCCAAACCCGCAACGGTTTATCGTGCACTCGACTTTTTGTCTGAGCTAGGTTTTATCCATAAAATCGAAAGCACAAATTCATTTATGTTGTGTCACCATTTTGATCATATCCACCCTGTACAGCTTTTGATCTGTGACAGCTGTGGACATGTACAAGAATTACATTCCGGTGCCATTTCTCATGAGTTAAACAACTTATCGGCTGAAAAAGGCTTTAAAGTAAAAGCACAGACAATTGAAGCTCATGGTCTTTGTGAAAAGTGTCAAGAGTAGTGCAGCTAGAAAAAAAGCCACTACACTTAAACTAATGTCAGTTATAACGAATAAAACAAGGGATCTATAATATGAATGTTGAGTTCATCAACCCTTTTTTATCTTCACTAATAAATGTATTAGCGACGATGGCGCAAACAGAGTTGACGCCTGGTAAACCAAAGATAAAAAAAGATGAAGTCGCCCGTGGAGACGTATCTGGGCTAATAGGTATGGTTGGCCCACAGACCAAAGGCTCATTTTCAATTACCTTTGATGAAAGCCTTGCTCTGGCAATTATGGAAAGGATGCTAGGTGAACGACCTGAAAAAATTAATGAAGAAGTCACAGACATGGTTGGTGAAATAACCAATATGGTTACCGGTGGCGCAAAAAACCTTCTTGGTGAAAAAGGCTATGATTTTGACATGGCTACACCTTTAGTCGTCTCTGGACCTGGACACACAATCACCCACAAATGCGAAGGCGCAAAAATTATCATGCCTTTTACCTCTGAAGATGGCAATGCAAACATAGAGGTCAGCTTCGACAAGCTATGAGTTGGCACCAAACCATTATTACACTTAAGCCTCGTACAAGAGGCTTTCATCTCATTGATGATGAATTACTCACTCAGATCCCGCAACTGAGCTATTACAAAGTTGGCTTACTTCATTTATTCATTCAACACACCTCTGCCAGTCTGACCATTAACGAAAACGCAGATCCTACAGTTAGAACGGATATGGAAAGCCACTTCAACCACTTTGTACCGCAAAACCAGCATTATTATCGCCATGATTACGAAGGTGATGACGATATGCCAGCGCATATAAAATCCAGTACATTAGGATGTGAAATTACTATCCCAATCTATCAAGGACAGCTTAATTTAGGAACTTGGCAAGGTGTTTATTTAGGCGAACATAGAGATCACGGCGGGCCAAGACGGGTTGTTGCTACGCTGCAGGGACAATTGTTAGAGTGAGCTCAGCTCACTCATTGCAATATTCATAACTAACACGTGGTGTTACGTTACAGAGGAGTTCATAGGGAATAGTGCCTGCACAGTGAGCAACTTCTTCAACGGGTAAACTAGGCCCCCACATTTCAACTTCATCACCCACCTGAATGTGTGCTTCATTACTGCCAATATCGACACTGATCATATCCATAGATACACTGCCAACAATACCGTAACGCTGGCCTTTTATCACCACAGGCGTCCCTTGTTTGGCATGTCGCGGATAACCATCACCATATCCCATCGCAACAATAGCCAATGTTGTCTGCTTAGGACACTGCCAGCGGCCTCCATAGCCAACACGATCTCCTTCTACTACCTGCTTAATGGCAATCACACGGGTCTTCAAACGCATGACAGGCTGTAATTGATGTTCTGCGCCGATTTGATCTAACATGGGCGAAACACCATAGAGCATGAGGCCAGATCTAACCCAGTCAAAATGCGCATCCGGCCAGCCAATAACACCTGCAGAGTTCGCTAAACATAATGCCTCTTTAGTACCAGACACAATAGACGAAAATAAATCTATTTGTATTTGTGTAAAGTGGTTGCTGGTATCATCAGCGCACGGGAAGTGCGTCATTAAGTTTACTGCTGGCTTTACATTGTCACATTGTTTTAATCGCCGATAAAAGCTATCGAACTGCTCAGGCTCAACCCCTAATCGATGCATACCTGTATCAACTTTAAGCCATACAGAAATCGGCATCTCAAGATTGCTTTGCTCAATCGCTGCTAACTGGCTCTCATCATGAACCACAGTTTCAAAATTATTGGCCAGTAAAATGGGTAAATCGCTGGGATCAAAAAAACCTTCCAACAAAATGATTGGTTTGGTTAACCCCCCTGCACGCAGCGCCAAAGCTTCATCAATACGTGCCACGGCAAAGGCATCCGCATCAGATAAACACTGGGCAATTTTAACTAGACCGTGCCCATAGGCATTGGCCTTTAACACTGCCATTACTTTTGAACTGGGTGCAATTTCTTTTGCACGTGCCAAATTGTAACGCAGTGCGGAAATATTAATCTCAGCGGTGGCTAAACGCATTCACAGTGACCCTCATAGATTTGGGCTTAGTACTCATCATCCATAGCTGGCCCAGCATAATTATCAAAACGAGAGTATTGACCTTGGAAGGTTAACCTAACCTTACCAATTGGGCCATTACGCTGTTTACCTATGATAATTTCTGCAGTGCCTTTATCCGGACTATCATCGTTATATACTTCATCACGATAAATAAACATGATTAAATCAGCATCCTGCTCGATTGAGCCAGATTCCCTCAAGTCTGAGTTAACTGGACGTTTATCTGCTCGCTGCTCTAGGGTACGGTTAAGCTGAGAAAGGGCGATAACAGGACACTCTAGTTCTTTTGCCAACGCTTTTAATGAACGAGATATCTCCGCGATTTCCAAAGTACGGTTATCCGATAAGCTGGGAACGCGCATAAGCTGCAAGTAGTCGACCATGATCATACTGATCCCGCCATGATCACGTGCAATGCGTCGTGCTCTGGAGCGAACATCGGTCGGTGTCAAACCCGAAGCGTCATCAATATACATTTGCCCTTTTTCCATTAATAGGCCCATAGTTGATGATAAACGCGCCCAATCATCGTCATCCAATTGACCCGTTCTTACTTTCGTTTGGTTGATCCGGCCTAGTGATGCCAGCATCCTCATCATGATCTGTTCTGAGGGCATCTCCAGTGAATAGATAAGCACAGGCTTGTCCTGCGTCATTGCCGCATGCTCAGCCAAGTTCATCGCAAAAGTGGTCTTACCCATTGATGGACGTGCAGCAACAATGATCAAATCAGATGGTTGTAAACCCGCAGTCATCTGATCCAAGTCTGAGTAACCTGAGCTCACCCCTGTCACACCATCTTGTGGTGACTGATAAAGCTCTTCAATTTTATCTATGGTCTTTTCTAAAATACTATGGATATTTTGCGGACCCTCAGTACTCTTGCTGCGCTGCTCTGCAATTTTGAAAACCTTACTTTCAGCCAAATCCAGTAAGTCATGACTTGTCCGCCCTTCAGGGTTGAAACCCGCCTCAGCAATTTCATTGGCAACAGAGATCATCTCTCGAACTACCGCACGTTCACGCACAATACTCGCATATGCGTCAATATTGGCGGCACTTGGCGTATTTTTGGCAATTTCTGCTAAATAAGCGAACCCACCAATCGAGTCTAATTGGTTGTTCTTTTCCAAGTTTTCAGAAATGGTAATTAGATCTATTGGCTGACCAAGCTCAACGAGTTTAGTCATGGCTTCAAAGATCAGTTTATGCGTGCGTGTGTAAAAGTCTTGTGCAACAACCAGTTCTGCGACGCGGTCAAACGCTTGGTTATCAAGCATTAAGCCCCCTAAAACAGACTGTTCTGCTTCAATGGAGTGCGGTGGAACTTTTAGTGTATCGACTTGTTGATCAGGTTTGGCCATAGTACGACAAAAACAAATGAGTGGATTTGTTATTGTAACCTTAAATCTAGCAAAACTGAATGCTGATAAGCTCAGTGATAGTAGCTTATAATGAAAAAGTATTGGCCCAACACGGTTGGGCCAAAGTCATTTAGCGGTTTTTCTTCAACTCTATGCGGCCACTGACGGTATCTATCTCAATGTCTGCATCACCTGAACCAACGGTAAACTCAAGCTCCCTTGAAGGGCCGTACTTGGCTTTATGGACTTTGTCATTGCTCAGTTCGTTTGAAATTTTACCTCCAGCGTGTGCATCAATATCAAATTTGGCTGAAATATCTGCTGGAAAATATAACTCTGCATCGCCACTAACTGACTCCAGATTCACTCTTGCATTAGGTAGTAACTTTGCTACTTTGACTTCAATTTCACCATTGACCGTATTCAGCCTTAGCTCTTGTAATTGCGCAATGTCAAAATCGACTTCGCCATTCACATTTTCCAATCTAACTTCTGTCGCTTGTGTTTTACTCTCTACTGAACCATTGACCGCATTGAAACGCACCTTGCCCTTAGAGTCGATATCTTCTATGTCACCATTCACTGTTTCATAGCGAATTCGACCATCTAAGTCTTTACTATCGATATCGCCGTTCACTGTCTCAAGGCGCACTTTACCGCTGATCTGTGTGGCTTTAATATCACCATTCACTGTTTTGATATAAGCGCCCGCCGTCAGCTCCGTCGCTTGTACATCGACTTGTACACCTTTAAATACCAGCTCACTTTGCTTAGGCATAAAAATTGTCAGTTCAGATCCATCTTGCTGACGACCCCAATTTCTTGAACTCGAAGGCATCTTAACAATAAACTTGGTTTTACTGCCCTCATTTTCGAGTTTATACCCTTTGGCCTCTTCATCTAGCTCACCCACCACTTTAAATGCGGGTTTATCCCAGGTTTTGATCTCTACGTGACCACGCTGATTTTCGATATACACTTTACCATCTAAAGGGATATCAATTTCTTTATCGATCTTTTCACCTGCCAACGTCGCCAAAGGGAACATGGCTAAACTCAACATCAATGCTTTCATCCTACTTCTCCTAAATTTCTTGCCAACGAGGTTGATGGACTCGCTCAATTAAATCTAATTGTTGCTGATAAACCTGAGCCAACATCTGCAATAAAGCGGCATTTTGTTGGTCATTCTCAAGTGCGAGCTTAATCGCTTGCTCAGCTTCCTCTAATTCTTGCAACTGCACTTGCCAATCATTTGTCAGCGCAGGTTGATTGCTATATTGAACCAACATTATTTGCTTTTGCTGCTCAAAATATTGGCTCATTTGCAACATATTATTCTGCTCGGGTGTGCTCATACTAAAATACATTACACACATGCCAATACAGGTCGCAGCGGCTACCGCCGAAACTTGACGCCACACCCCTGTAGATTTAAATGCTGCGCTCATCACTGCATCATTTTGTGCATTTATGGCTTTATCAATACCTTCCCAAAGTGGCTGCTGAGGCTTAGGCAGACCATCTTGCTGCTTTGCCTTACTCAGTTCTTCAGACAAAAACTCATCAAATGTTGGCTTAGTCATTTTCATACCACTCCTGTAACAACTTTTTTGCTCTGTGATACTGAGATTTACTTGATCCCACCGCCATATTTAACATCTCTGCGATTTCCTCATGACGGTAACCTTCAATACCATGTAACACAAACACAAGTCGCGCCCGCTCTGGTAGTTTGAGGATTAATTTATCCAACCCATTTAAATCACCGCAAAGTGCGATACCTGCTTCATCCATGCCACTGTTTTCAAAACTAACCACTTTTTGCAACCAGTTTTTATGTTTACGCAAATAGCTGAGCGCAATATTGGATGTCACACTATGCAGCCAAGTCGTAAACTTCGACTTTCCATCAAATTGAGTAATTTTATGCCATAGCTGCACAAATACTTCTTGGCATGCATCTTCAGCATGAGCCTGATCAGCCAACAGCCTTAGACATAACGCATAAACGCGCCGGTGACATTGTTCATATAAGGCAGCGAAAGCCGCTTGATCGCCCTGCTGAGTTCGCTTAACCAATTCATCAAGCTCATCAAATGGGTGTACAGCGTCAACTAACATATTAAAATTCCTTTACCGCAAGGTAATGATGATGACATAACTACTAAAAAATAGAAGACTTTCAATACACTATACAGACAGTCTTATTTTAGATATGAAAACCAGCTCTACCCGAACAGTACCTTTCATAGCTTTTAAGACGCAAGCAGATTACAAAAGGTTTAAATGAAATAGAAAAGTTTTTAAAAGGCGTGCCCAACTTTGGCTGAGCACGTAGTGAAAGGTAAAAAATTATCGCCTAAGCGCCTATTCCCCTTTGCTTGTGGTATCAGTGTCGTCCGTAAATTCTTCGGGATGTTTATAACGCCAACCCATAAACTCTAACTTTGCAGGCTCTTTCACCGTACCTGCGTTGCCTAGCTTGAGTTCTTTCAACGCTTCATCAAAATGGATCCCACTCCCCCCATTTGCTTCTATTGTGGCACCACGCACTGTACCAAAAAACTGCCCACTGCCATTCATGGAAATAGAGGTCAATGGCGCATAAATCACCGCATATAAAGAAGACGTACCACTGACAATCACGCCATTTTTATTATCAGCGCTATTGTTATTAGACTCAGGCTTATAGGATGAGAAAATATTGAAAGTACCTAGCCCACTCTCTGTAATACCAGGCTCTTCTGTGATCACTTGCGCACTCCCTCCTAGCCTCACTTTGCCCGTAACAAATATCGTTAAGCTGGTCCCCTTGGCAATATGCAACCGGCTATTACCAGTCATAATAAAGTCGCCATCTATCAACCAAATGACATCTCCCCCGACAACATTGGGCTTGCCAACCGGTTTAATATTTACAAGCCCATCGCCCCCAATAGTGAGGCTTTTCATGCTGTAAACGTACTCGCTGTCTTCGTTCAGTTTGTCATGAACCTGCTTGTTTACACCAAACAAATAAATATCTGTTTCACTCGGGCTCCAACTTCTAGTTTGTTGCCACTGCTCCTGAATTTTCTCCTCTAACGTGGCTTGCTGTGGACGAAATGAGAATATCTGATTTGATTTAACGACGAGGTTTTCTTGACTGTTATTTGCAGCCATGATGGTTGGCATGTTACCAGGTAATGCCAGTGGGTCACATTCATCGACTGTGCTTGCATCATGATTTGGCGAGTCTGGATCGTATACTCGTACCGCCTCTACATTTGGGTTTACATTAAATTTTGCAGCGGAATAATAAACACCATCTTGGGAGTGCTCAGTCGCCAGTTCAAACTTACCTGTGCCGCCATATTGGATATCTAAAGGATCGTTAATGTCGTTTAAAATATCCGCGCCCCACAGCATCTCAACATTGCCATTAGCTCTCACAACACCGGTGATATCACCGCCTCGGTGAATAATAAACCCTTGCGTCAACGCACTACCTTGGACTCGCACCCCACTGCCGTGAGAAATATCAATCCCTGTATTTGATTGTACATTTCCAATCACAGGTGATGAGCCTTTAAGATAAAGAATACCTGACGCTTTCACATCACCTCTTATGGGTGAATGACCCGATAGCACCACATCTGAATCGCCAATCACGGTATTCACATCACCATTGTCACCGCGAGAGTTTTCGTAGTCGCCTATTTTAGAGTTATAGCTATCCACCAAGCCACTACCTGATAAGTTAACCCCTTTACACCCTGTTACTGGGTTATTGAAAACGGGTTCAACCACCGCTTCTTTAAACTTAAAAATAGCCACCATATTATTGGCCGCATCCGTGCCATGTTTACTCCCCAGACTCCCCACTTCTATGGTATCTCCCCCTGAAGAAGTGATTGTGGTAGAGAATTTACCGTCAGTGAAGTCACCACCGCTTGGGGCTGGCATACTATTAACAATGTCATCCAGTGTCGCGCTTTTGTTTGTAACTGTCATATAGTGAGTTATTTCATCCGCACTGGCAAATACCCCTTTTTCAGCTTGTAACCGCGCGTTCAAATCTTTTTGGAAATTACCACTCAGTCGTTCTTGTACTAAGGTATCTTTCATTGACGTAAACACCACGACACTGGCCATGGTGCTCAATAGCATCACTTTGATAAGTGTAAATCCAGATTGTCGTGAAAAACTATTCATCAATTACTCGCATCTAAAGGTTTTTGCCACACTGCACCTTTCAACACAATGCGGTTGGCAGCAATATCAATTTGAATGCCATCATCAAATTGTTGTGGTAGATCTTTAGGCGTCACTTTTATGGAGATTAATATCCCACTTTCAGAAAACTCTAACGCTTGAAGCCCTCTCAGCAACTGAACAGGCCCATTGCCAATATCACAAGTCAAATACCCATTCGTTAATGTGTAATATTCAGTATATTCCGCATTTGGCACACTGCCATCACACGCTAAATACGCGGCTTCTTGTTTAATCCGCAGTGCAATACCCACTCCACCCACTTTTACAACTTCTGGCACTTCATTGGTTTGCTTAATACTACGTGTCATCACTTGGCTGGTATAACGGATCACTTCCTGTGCATGAGACAACTCTTTACTTGCCACTACGGTACTTTTAATCGCCGTGTAAGACATCGCGATACCAGATAACAAAAACAACCCTGCTGCCATCGCAACGAGCAATTCAATCAAAGTATATCCCTGCTCGTTCAAATTAAGAGCATGGGGATGTTGGAACATGTACATAGCTTGCTACTAAAGTAATTTGATTTAATGCGTTAGTGGTGTCTTTGACTCGCTCGTCTTGCCAGCTGACGGTAAACCTAACGTCTCGACGGTCAGCTGCTGGCGTCGCGGCATCGTTGTATATAGTTGGAAAAATGCTTAACTGATAACGATCATCTGCAGGATATAGATTAGCCACCTTCTGGTTATTAGCTACAACCAAGCTTTGATTCACATGTTCAAAATGACATAGGTCAGTCCACATACGTTCAATGGCATTTTGCCCCTGTACTAAAGCAACCGTGTAATTAAAGCTATTGCTCGCAAACTGCAATGATTTCAATTGTGCACCCGCTAAGCCCAATAACGCGACACCAGCAATCACGATTGACACCATCACTTCAATTAAAGAAAAGCCTTTTTCTATACGCAATTTTCGGCAGCCTCACTTATCCAACTCTGACCACTTCGCAATATACATAAGCGGTAATCGAGCGTACTGTTATCATTATCAGTGACTAAGATATTACTTACTTGATTTAATTCACCAGTTGATCTTATCTCACGATCAACCAACTGTACTCGTATAGATTCGTGCTCAATTGTAAAAGTACGTAACACCATTGCCTGCTGGTTTTCCACAATTGTCACGTCCCACTGTGTGTTATTTTTAACTAACTTGATGGGTTTTTCTCTTTTCACAGCTTCACTGCGAGCAAATTGGTACACACTATTTAAATGATGAACACTCGAATTAATACGGTCTTGTTTAATGTAGGTGATAACAGAAGGCATCGCCAAACTAGCCAATACGGCTACCAGCGCAACACAAACAAGCAACTCAATTAATGTCACCCCACGTTGTGAGGCACTACCAACATTCATCTTTTGGCCCATCGGAGAATTCTGCACCTTGCTCATCCAACTTTAACGTACCACACATATCGGACGCTTGAGTCGATCCACTAATAGGTGCTGCGCTAATCATAAACTTCAGATTTCTAAAATCACCTTGCACACCCGGAGGCTTTCCAAAGGGTGTATAAGTTAATGTATAATACTTCGACTCTTTCTCAATTTTATATTCATTGGGATAGCCCCCATTTCTTGAGTAAAGACGCTCCAGCGAAACGGCTTCTTGGTACATTAACTGCTGTACATCAGCTCGATTACCCTTTCTTAAGTAATCTAAATAACTAGGCAATGCGATGCTCGCAAGCACAGCAACCAGCGCCACAACCATGAGTAATTCAATTAACGTAAAGCCACGCATACTACGATGATTAAACATTATTCTCCAAATCTGAATGATAACGCTGTCATATCTCAGAAACACCACTGTATGATATTTGGACAGCAAAAAAAAGTATCTAATAAAAAAGAGTTAACTAAATTATCACAAATCAACTTTATATAAAATGGGTACGATATTACATGACATTACTAATGTGTACCTATCATTTTAATATATAGGCGCCATTTTGCCGTATTTGTGATTTAGATTAATTTTTCAACTTGTATATGAATCTTCCGTAATCAATCGTGATATTCATCGATTTTTTATACTGAAAATTTATGTCGTTGTAATTTTTTCAGAGGAGGGATAAAACCGCACACTGGGTGTGCGGTTTACGCTTAATAAATTAAGCTTCTGCGATAACGATAACTTTGATAGTTGCCGTTACGTCAGAGTGTACTTGGATAGCTACGTCGAACTCACCAGTCTCACGGATAGTACCTAGAGGTAGGCGAACTTCAGCTTTAGCTACTTCAACACCAACTGCAGAAATCGCGTCAGCGATGTCACGAGTACCGATAGAGCCAAATAGCTTACCTTCGTCACCCGCTTTAGAAACTAGAGTAACTTCAGCTAGTGCTTCAAGTTTTTCAGCACGAGCTTGAGAAGCTGTTAGTTCTTCTGCGATTTTTGCTTCTAGCTCAGCGCGGCGAGCTTCGAAAGTTTCGATGTTAGCTTTGTTTGCAGGAACTGCTTTACCCTTAGGGAATAAGAAGTTACGTGCGAAGCCAGATTTAACAGAAACCTGGTCACCTAGGTTACCTAGGTTAGCGATCTTGTCTAGTAGAATAACTTGCATGTCTCTACACCTTTTAAAAACTATTAATCAGCCGGCTTACTTGTGTAAGTCAGTGTACGGAAGAAGGGCTAGGTAGCGAGCACGCTTGATAGCTGCTGCTAGCTGACGCTGGTACTTAGCGCTTGTACCTGTGATACGGCTAGGTACGATTTTGCCACTTTCAGTTACATAGTTTTTAAGAGTAGCTAGATCTTTGTAATCGATTTGTTGTACGCCTTCTGCTTTGAAACGGCAGAACTTACGACGTCTGAAATAACGTGCCATGAGTAATTTCCTCAATTAATTCTTTCAATATGTTGTGCATGAAGTACAAGCTGACTTAAACCATTTCGGCTCTCGTGGCGGTTTAAAAACCCCCTCACTTGCAACCCTTGCCCAACGTATAAATGCTCTAGTTGACTTCGGAATTTATCACCGCTAGCAACAACTTGAATTCGCACATAACTATTACGGTTAAGGTCGGCTTCAATTTGCATCGACTTATGTTCTAAAACAAAAATACAATGCGCAATGCCAGCAGGACTTTGACTATATTTCGGTGTTTTGCAAACAATCCCAGATAAAACGAACTGGTTTGTATAAGGGTCTGCTTGAGTTTGCACCAATTACCTCTAGAGGTGAGTCAAATCCGAATCAATAACGATTAAGCAGATGCTGCTTCTTTTTTCTCTTCTTTAGCAAGAGGAGAAGCTTCTGTTACAGCGTTCTTAGTACGCATAACTAGGTTACGTAGCACTGCATCGTTGTAGCGGAAAGAAGTTTCAAGTTCGTTGATTACTTCAGTTGGCGCTTCAACGTTCAAAAGAACATAGTGTGCTTTGTGAAGCTTTTCGATTGGGTAAGCCAGTTGACGACGACCCCAGTCTTCTAAACGGTGGATAGTACCGCCAGCTTCAGTGATAGAACCAGTATAACGCTCGATCATACCTGGAACTTGCTCACTTTGGTCTGGGTGAACCATGAATACGATTTCGTAATGACGCATGGATATTCCTTACGGTTAGTATAGCCTCGTCCCGTTTCGGCCGGCCGGGTTAAGGCAAGGAACGACTAATATGGCCGAAAGAGCGCGTATTTTACGCATAGTGCTAAAAATAAGCAATCTTTTTATGCAAGAAATCAGGATTAATAGAGAAAAAAGTTATAAGAATTTGAAAAATAGAAAATAGTAGGGAGAGAGTTGGAGCGGCACACGAGGTTCGAACTCGTGACCTCGACCTTGGCAAGGTCGCGCTCTACCAGCTGAGCTAGTGCCGCTTCATTGGTCTATTCTTTATTTCAACAGTCGAATAAAAACTGAAAATCTGGAGCGGCACACGAGGTTCGAACTCGTGACCTCGACCTTGGCAAGGTCGCGCTCTACCAGCTGAGCTAGTGCCGCTTCATAGATTGCTCTAAATTGTCCGCTGGAGCGCGACGGGTCGCGTCTAACGTTTTAGCAGCTGAGCTAGTGCCGCTTCATAGTTTGCTCTAAATTGTCCGCTGGAGCGCGACGGGTCGCGTCTAACGTTTTAGCAGCTGAGCTAGTGCCGCTTCATAGATTGCTCTAAATTGTCCGCTGGAGCGCGACGGGTCGCGTCTAACGTTTTAGCAGCTGAGCTAGTGCCGCTTCATTGGTCTATTCTTTATTTTAACAGTCGAATATAAACTGAAAATTTGGAGCGGCACACGAGGTTCGAACTCGTGACCTCGACCTTGGCAAGGTCGCGCTCTACCAGCTGAGCTAGTGCCGCTTCATTGGTCTATTCTTTATTTTAACAGTCGAATATAAACTGAAAATTTGGAGCGGCACACGAGGTTCGAACTCGTGACCTCGACCTTGGCAAGGTCGCGCTCTACCAGCTGAGCTAGTGCCGCTTCATTGGTCTATTCTTTATTTCAACAGTCGAATAAAAACTGAAAATCTGGAGCGGCACACGAGGTTCGAACTCGTGACCTCGACCTTGGCAAGGTCGCGCTCTACCAGCTGAGCTAGTGCCGCTTCATAGTTTGCTCTAAATTGTCCGCTGGAGCGCGACAGGTCGCGTCTAACGTTTTAGCAGCTGAGCTAGTGCCGCTTCATAGTTTGCTCTAAATTGTCCGCTGGAGCGCGACAGGTCGCGTCTAACGTTTTAGCAGCTGAGCTAGTGCCGCTTCATAGTTTGCTCTAAATTGTCCGCTGGAGCGAGACAGGTCGCGTCTAACGTTTTAGCAGCTGAGCTAGTGCCGCTTCATAGTTTGCTCTAAATTGTCCGCTGGAGCGCGACAGGTCGCGTCTAACGTTTTAGCAGCTGAGCTAGTGCCGCTTCACATTTGCTTATTATTTAATAAGACTTTTTTGTTGGAGCGGCACACGAGGTTCGAACTCGTGACCTCGACCTTGGCAAGGTCGCGCTCTACCAGCTGAGCTAGTGCCGCTTCATAGTTTGCTCTAATTTGTCCGCTTGAGCGCGACAAGTCGCGTCTAACGTTTTAGCAGCTGAGCTAGTGCCGCTTCATGATTTTGTCTTAACAAAACCCGCTCAATCAACTTACTCTTAGCCATAAGAGCTTGTCGTTTCAAGCGGGGCAGGATTCTACAAGATACAAAATGCTTTGCAAGCTTTTTTTATAAATTGAAGAATTTTTCTTGATAAACCTTCAACTCCATAATGGAGTCTTTGATATCATCCAATGCTAAATGCGAGCTTTTCTTCTTGATATCATTTAAAAGTTCAGGTCGCCAACGCCTTGCAAGCTCTTTAATCGTGCTTACGTCAAGGTTGCGATAATGGAAGTATGCCTCAAGTTCTGGCATATACTTGTGAAGGAAACGACGGTCCTGCCCGATGGAATTACCACACATCGGTGATTTACCCGGTGGTACCCACTGTTTCAAGAAGTCGAGTGTTTGTGCTATCGCGTCTGCTTCGCTAAAAGTACTCGCTTTACAGCGCGCTGTTAGCCCTGAACGGCCATGTTGGTTCGTACACCACTCATCCATATTATCAAGCAACTCATCACTTTGATGAATGGCAATCACTGGACCTTCAGCAAGCACATTTAAATCGCAATCTGTTATCACAGTTGCAATTTCGAGAATTTTATCTGTTTTAGGTTCTAGCCCTGTCATCTCTAGGTCGAGCCAGACCAAGTTTGATTCATGAAAAGACATACACTACCTTAACGGTACTTTCCTTTAGATCCAATGCAATTAGATATATCATATTAGCTTCATCACTCGACCAAAAGCTTTTTTTTACAAAGCGGGGCATTTTTATTGAGTTATAGCCTATGAATGGCTTATACACCAATCATTCGCAATAATTCGTCTCGTGAGTTTACAGATATGGCAAAACGAAAAAAACTCAGTCATGGCCAATCCAGACGGATTAAAGCCAACCAACAGAAGCGTTTGGCTAAAGCCAAACATAGTGAAACCGCTGAATTACAGTGGCAATCAGACAACCTCGGCCCCACCGAGCCGGCTATCGTTGTAAGCCGTTTTGGTCAGCATGCAGATATTGAAGTAGAAGGTGGCGAAGTGCTGCGCTGTAATATCCGCCGAACCGTGAACAGTTTAGTCTGCGGTGACAACGTGATTTTCCGTCGCGCGAAAGTCAGTGAAGGCGATTTAGCTGGCGTAATTGAAGCCGTTGAAGAAAGGCGCACACAGCTCACGCGTCCAGACTTTTATGACGGTGTCAAAGTAGTGGCCGCAAATATCGACCAAATTTTAATGGTTTCAGCGGTAGTCCCAGAATTCACCCCGCAGATCATAGATAGATATTTAGTGGCCTGTGAAGATATGGGCATTGAACCTATTTTACTGCTTAATAAAATTGACTTATTAGACCCAGAAGGTCTCGAATATGTCGATGAGGTGCTCGATATCTACCGTGAGCTGGGTTATCGCGTCTTGCTGGTCAGTAATAAATCAGGGGAAGGCATTGACGAACTCAAAGAGTTATTAAAAGACAAGAACAACATATTTGTCGGTCAATCAGGTGTCGGCAAATCTACGCTGGTTAACACCGTTTTACCTGATGCAGATATCCTGACTCAAGAAGTATCAGAAAACAGTGGCTTAGGGCAGCACACAACCACGGTATCTAAACTTCATCACTTACCAAGCGGAGGCAACCTCATCGACAGCCCAGGGATCCGTGAGTTTGGCTTGTGGCACTTGGATGTAGAACGCGTTACTTGGTGCTTTAAAGAGTTCAGAGAATTCATCGGAGGCTGTCGATTTAGAGACTGTAAGCACCTTAACGACCCTGGCTGTTTGATCACCGAAGCTGTTGAACAGGGTAAAATCAGTGAATTGCGTTTTGATAGCTACCACCGTATTTTAGAGTCAATGGCCGATGGTCGTGCAGGTGCGCGCGCGCCAAGAGTTTGATACTATTCGTTACCGGTTTTAGATAATTTATGTAAATAATGCCAATGGCAGCGACGGTGCACTTGGCAGATACTTCAGGAAAATAATGTGAATTTGGACAAAATAAAAATTGCTCTGCAATATGCGCTTCCTAAACATGCAGTATCACGTTTAGTGGGTAAACTCGCTGCAGCCCAAGCTGGCGCACTGACAACTCAGTTAATCAAGCTATTCATCAAGCAGTATAAAATTGATATGACTGAGGCATTGCACGAAGATCCTGCGCATTATAAAACGTTTAATGAGTTTTTTACTCGCCCGCTTAAGCCAGGCATTCGTCCGTTAGCCACTGAAGAACATATCATTGCCCACCCTGTTGACGGCGCAATCAGCCAACTTGGCGATGTAGTCGATGGACAGATCATTCAAGCAAAAGGCCATGATTACAGCTTGCAAACGCTATTAGGTGGTAACGAGCAAGATGTTGCGCCTTTCCTAGGTGGTAAGTTCGCTACGATTTATTTGGCACCAAAAGATTATCACCGCATTCATATGCCAGTAGATGGTGTGTTAAAAAAGATGATCTATGTGCCCGGTGACCTATTTTCTGTTAATCCTCTAACGGCACAAAATGTCCCCAACTTGTTTGCACGCAACGAGCGAGTAGTTGCCATTTTTGATACCGACATCGGCCCATTGTCAATGGTGTTAGTAGGTGCAACCATCGTAGCAAGCATTGAAACTGTGTGGGCCGGAACTGTCACGCCACCCGCTGGCAAAGATGTATTTAGCTGGGATTACCCAACGACAGGGCCACAAGCCATTAAATTGAAAAAAGGCGAAGAAATGGGCCGCTTTAAGCTAGGCTCAACCGTCATTCTATCGTGGGGTGCAGACACCGCTGAATTCCTAGCGGATCAACAGCCAGAAACGGTAACAAGAATGGGCACGCCATTTGCGACCATCAATCAATAACAACTAAAAAGGCCCGCTCTGGGCCTTTTTGTTAACTTCACCTGCACTTTGCACAAATGAGTTTAATTACATACCTTACATGCTGGGTCTTTCGCTAACGCAAACCGTCTTTGCATCAGCGTTAATGCGTCAATGCTGACAAAAAAACTCTCTCTTTGTTGTAAGCCTAATATCGCATTACACACAGCTTGTGCTTGCATTGAGCCAACCATGCCCAGTAACGGGCTCATTACCCCTGCATTTTGACAATTAAGTACTTCACTGCCCTGCTCCGTTTCAGGAAATAAACAAGCATAACAGGCACCCTGCTCACGGTAATCGAAAAAGCCAAATTGACCACTGGTCGCTTGTGCTGCACCCGAGATCAAAACTTTGCCATTATCAAAGCAATATTGATTGAGTAAATAGCGTGTGGCGAAGTTATCACTACAATCCACCACCCAATCAACGTCTTTTAATTGCGCCTCAATATTGTCTTTAGAAAGGCGAAGATGGTGCGGGTTAAGTTGAATATCATTGTTTAAACTGGCCAGCACTTTTTTAGCCGCAAGACTTTTATCCTGCCCCAAGTGATTAACTTTATACAATATTTGACGCTGAAGATTAGACAGCTCGACCTTATCATCATCATAGAATGACAAGGTGCCAATACCACTGGCCGCCAAATAAAATAAAACTGGGCTACCGAGCCCTCCGCAGCCGATCACTGCTACATGCGCCGATTTAAGCTGCTTTTGACCCGTTTCTGACACCTTGTCTAACAAGATATGGCGGCTATACCTTAGCCGCTCTCTATCGGTTAATTCTTCGCTCATTGCTCCCCTATGGCCTGCTTAAGGTTGATAATCGCTTGCTCAGGTGACTGCGCTTCAGTAATCGCGCGAACCACAGCGACACTGCCAACGCCTGTCGCGGCGACTTCACTGGAGCGAGCCAAATCAATACCACCAATAGCAACTGTCGGATATTCAGCATGCATCAAAGGCACAAAGTGACGAAGTTTTTCCAAGCCTTGGATCTGCCCTGTCATATCTTTTGTGGTTGTTGGGTAAATTGCGCCAAAGGCTAGGTAACTAGGGCGATAGTTATGCGCACGCAGCATTTCGTAAAAACCATGCGTTGAAAGCCCTAACCTTAAACCAGCTTGTTTGATGGCATTTAAATCAGCGACATTTAAATCTTCTTGGCCTAAATGCACGCCATACGCCCCATGCTTTATCGCAAGCTGCCAGTGATCATTGATAAACACACGACCACCATACTTATTCCCAAGCTCAATTGCTTTGGCAATATCCTGCTCAAGGGTTGGAGAGTCCGCATCTTTTATACGTAATTGGACTGTTTTAACATCATTTTTTAAGCAAAGCTCAATCCAATCAACTGTATCCACTACCGCATAAAGGCCTAGCTCACCTTCAATGGGTGCAAACCCAGCTGCATAGTTGTACTCGTCAGGTACTAAAAATTCAAGCTCATCACCCAACCAGCTGCCCGGCTCTATCACCTGAGGGTAATCTGCAATAGACTCTGGGAAATGAGTATGGGCAACAGGACCAATCCCCTCACCATAGCGTTTAGCCGCTTTAAGCCCAGCATTGATATAAGCTTTACCCAAAATAAAGGCATCTTTAAGCGGATAACCTTTTGACAAACAAGCCGCAATAACCGAAGACAAACTACACCCCGTACCATGTGTATGCGGTGTATTGACAGACTCATTACCCAGCCAATATTCTGCCTCTTGATGCCAGCAGTAATCAATGCAATATCCTTTCGGGTAATCCCAGTGACCGCCCTTAATCACCACAGACTTCACCCCAAATGACAGCAATTTTTGTGCAGCCTCTCTCACCGCATCTGGTCCGATTAAATAGACGCCCGTAAGCAACTGCGTTTCATGGGTATTTGGCGTGATCACATCCACCAATGGCAATAAGTGGGTTTTTAATGCATCAACCGTGTCTTCTTCAGTCAATGCATCTCCACTGGTCGCAATCGCGACAGGATCGTACACAATCACAGGCGGCATTTCCCAACGTGCCTTGTAGCGAGTCAAATGCTCAGCAATCAATTGAATTTGCTGTACATTGGCCAACATACCAATTTTTATTACCGCCGCTGGCATATCCGACTCAAGCGCCAACAACTGCGCTTCTATGACTTCGGTTGATACCGCATTTAAAGACTCTACACCTAGGCTATTTTGTGCGGTCAAGGCAGTAATAGCTGTGCAGCCATGTACGCCAAAGCTGTGCATCGCTTTTAAATCTGCTTGCACACCTGCACCACCACCGGAATCAGAACCAGCAATACTCCATACAACTTTTGACACTTGGACTCCTAATTTTCTTAATCTTGATGCCAAAAAGGCATGCCCATAGTAGGCGTTGAAGGCGCTGCAACCTCTTTTTCTGGCATTGCTTGCGCAACATAGCCCATACGACCCGCTTCCACAGCATGAGAAAATGCCGCGGCCATCTTGACCGGATCGCCGGCACCTGCAACCGCACTATTTAATAGCACGGCATCGTAACCTAATTCGAGTGCTTGACAAGCATGTGAAGGCAGCCCAAGACCGGCATCCACAATCAGAGTTTGCTCAGGTAAGCGTTCACGAATGGTCTTCAAGTTATAGGTATTAATAAGCCCTTTACCGGTCCCTATCGGTGCCCCCCATGGCATTAACACTTCACAACCAAGATCCGCTAAGCGTTGACATAACACTAAATCATCAGTGCAATAGGGTAACACTTTAAAGCCTTCTTTGAGCAAGATATCCGTCGCTTCTAACAAACCAAATGGGTCCGGCTGCAAATTATATTCATCACCGATCAGCTCTAGTTTTATCCAATCGGTATCAAAGACTTCTCTGCACATCTGCGCTAGGGTCACGACTTCTTGCACACTGTGGCAGCCCGCCGTATTGGGCAGCACTTTAAGTCCAGTCTCTTTTATCAGCTGCCAAAAGTCTTCACCTGCTGAAACCGAGTTTTGTCTGCGCAATGATACAGTCACGATTTCTGCTCCCGAACTTTGTATCGCATGCTGCATAATTTGCGGTGACGGGTACAGCGCCGAGCCAATTAATAATCGGTTATTAAAATACTCACCATAAATATTAAGCTGTTCAGAATGTGAATTAATCATCTAACCCCCTTGAATAGGTGAGAGCACCTCAATGCTATCTCCTTGACTCGGGATGGTCTCGCCAAGCCTTGCTGAAGGCACAAATTGCCCATTGAGCGCCACTGCAAATGGCGGCTTTGCCCCTTTGCTGACGATGATTTGCTGCAAAGACTGTGCGCTTTCAATACGGATAGCCTCGCCATTATAAGTTAGATTCATAGTAGCCCCTTTGAAAGTGCTTGTTGTACAACAACTGGCGCAAGTAAATACCCATGTCGATATAAACCATTAATTGAAATAACATTATTTTTAACTTCGATATGCGGGTGATTATCTACAAACGCAGGCCGCAAGCCTGCATTTAAGGACATGACTCTCCCCTCTGCAAATCCACTATGTACGGTATAGGCCGCTGATAACAACTCCAATGTAGAGCGCACAGTAATGTCATTTGCATCTTGAGACTCTATCTCAGTTGCACCAATCACATATTGATGGTTTGGCTTAGGCGCTATGTAAATCGGGTAACGCGGGTGCATTAAGCGCACTGGACGCTGTAAGTTCACTTCTGGTGCAAATATACGCGCCACTTCGCCACGTACACCGCGCAGCCCAGGTTTATCTTGCTTAGCCCCAACCCCTCGACAATCAATGATCCAATCGAATACTTGACCATTAACTTTGCCAGCTTCAATTACGGCAGTTTGAGTAAATTGAAAATCTACGCCGCGACGACACAGCGTCTCGTAGCTGCTTGTAAAAAAAGCGAGGTTGTCTAATTGCCCTTCACAGGGTAAAAACAGCCCTTGATTAAACTTGCAGCCTAGTTCAGGCTCTAACGTAGCAATATCACGTTGACTCACTCGTTTTGCTTGATGTTCACCCAAGGGTTTTAAACGCTGTTCAAAGCTTTGTAGATCGCCTCTATCTTGTTGATGGGCAACAATCAAACTGCCTTGCTGCTGAAAAAACACTGAAGTGTCTAACTTTTTGAGTAAACTTGGCCACAGAGCAATACTTTTCAAGCCTTGCTCTGCAAGTATTTGGTCACAAATCACTGATTCTGCCAAAGGTGCTAACATGGCAGCGGCCAAAGTGCCGGCACCCGTTTGCGCATCTTGTGGATCTTTTTCAAAAATGGTGAGTTGATAACGATCCATCAACTCCAATGCTGCGACCCTGCCAACTAAACCAAACCCAACGATAGCAACGGATGGTTTTGCTCCGTACTCTGTCATGAGAATTCCAGTTGTTGTGCGCTACAGCACTGATCTGTAGCGCTATAAAGTTAAATAGCTTTGTGATAAATCTCGGAACCTGTGCTCTTGAACTCTTCTGATTTCGCTTTCATTTCAGCTTCAACATCAACCATTTTAATTTCAATCGCATCACCCACATTATTTGGGTCAATACCACGCGCTTCTAGCTCTTTTGCATAGTCACGAACGTCTTGGGTAATTTTCATCGAACAGAACTTAGGCCCACACATTGAACAGAAATGTGCCACCTTACCAGATTCTTGTGGCAGCGTTTCATCGTGGTAAGACAAGGCTCTTTCAGGGTCAAGACTCAGGTTGAATTGATCATGCCAGCGGAATTCAAAACGCGCTTTAGACAATGCGTTATCACGGATCTGTGCACCACGGTGACCTTTTGCTAAATCAGCAGCGTGTGCGGCAATCTTATAAGTAATTAAGCCCTCTTTCACATCCTCTTTGTTCGGCAAGCCCAAATGCTCTTTTGGTGTTACGTAACACAGCATCGCTGTACCATACCAAGCAATCTGCGCAGCACCGATACCAGAAGTAAAGTGGTCATAACCTGGGGCAATATCTGTTGTCAGTGGGCCAAGAGTATAGAAAGGCGCTTCATGACAGTGCTTTAATTGCTCATCCATATTCTCTTTGATCATGTGCATTGGCACATGACCTGGGCCTTCAATAAAGACCTGTACATCATGTTCCCACGCGATTTTTGTCAGCTCACCCAATGTGCGTAACTCAGATAACTGTGCATCATCATTGGCATCTGCAATGGAGCCTGGACGCAGACCATCACCTAGTGAGAAACATACGTCATACTGCTTCATGATTTCACAGATGTCTTCGAAGTGGGTATATAAGAAGTTTTCTTTATGGTGTGCTAGACACCATTTGGCCATAATTGAACCACCACGCGACACAATACCGGTTACACGCTTTGCCGTCATTGGCACATAGCGCAACAATACGCCTGCATGAATGGTGAAATAGTCAACGCCCTGCTCAGCTTGTTCAATTAAAGTATCGCGGAAAATTTCCCATGTCAGATCTTCTGCAACCCCATTTACTTTTTCAAGCGCTTGGTAGATAGGCACGGTACCGATTGGGACTGGCGAGTTTCGCACCACCCACTCACGGGTTTCATGGATATAACGACCTGTAGACAGGTCCATAACAGTGTCTGCCCCCCAACGCGTTGACCATACGAGTTTTTCTACTTCTTCTTCTATTGATGACGTAACCGATGAATTACCAATATTGGCATTCACTTTCACTAAAAAGTTACGCCCTACAATCATAGGCTCAGATTCTGGGTGATTGATATTGTTTGGAATTATCGCTCGACCGCGCGCCACTTCTGAACGAACAAACTCAGGTGTGATAAAATCAGGGATCTCTGCACCAAAAGATTGACCTTCATGCTGCTCTGCCAGTAGCTCTTCGCGAATTTTTGCTCGGCCCATATTTTCACGGATCGCAACAAATTCCATTTCAGGTGTGATAATCCCCTGACGTGCATAATGCATTTGCGTCACGTTTTTGCCCGGCTTTGCACGGCGTATCTTAGGTAGGTTTTCAAAACGGATATGGTCTAAGCCTTCATCCGCCATACGTTGCTGAGAAAACTTTGAGGTTACTGAGTTTAACAGCTCTGTATCGTCACGGTTAACGATCCAATTCTCTCTATACTTTGGTAAGCCTTCACGCACATTTAATGTAAACTCAGGATCTGTATAGGGACCAGATGTATCATATACCCTAACTGGCTCATTTTTTTCATAGATAGGTTCTTCTTCTGTGCCCCCAACAAAAGAGTCATTCAATGAGATCTCTCTCATGCCAACACGAACACCATCTTGCTCTCCATCTACATAGATTTTCTTTGAATTAGGAAAGGGTTGGCCTTTAAGGTTATAGATAAATTCTGAAGCCGCTTCGCGTGACTCGCGACGTGACAACTTGCTACTGTTATTTGACATGACATGCCTCATTGTTAGTTAAGGTGTCTTGTCAGAATTCCAAATAGGAAGAGATATGACCCACTGAGTATAACGGCGTAAAAATACACAGACGGCAAAGTGAAATTGGTGGACAAATTTACTAGCGCAATGCTAACAAACTTGGCAGCCTTAACACCCATACCCACTTGGGTATAATTATTAAGGCAGCTTGTTCCCTACGCAGGCATTAACCTGATCAGGTCCACGGATCCCGCAATACAGCGATCTCAGCCCGCTAGGGCACTCCGACAAGTAACGAATTGAGACAAAGTCTACTGAATGTCGCTGCATTAGTCAAAGTGACCTTTAACCAATTTAAAGCGCCACTTCACGTCTCCCTCAAGAATCAACTCGTTTTCGCTATATTGCAATGGCGCTCCAATTTGCAGTAAATTGAGAAACTCATCTTCATACGTGTTCGTCGCTTCATCACAGAGCTTTCTGGTCATACCGATATTAGATACAAACAATTGTCCTGATCGAATTTCGCCTTGGCCAAAAAAACGATTACAACCGGCAAAGCCATTCACACGAAAAGCATCTAAAAATTCGAATTGAATTGGCTGAGTTTCAGCGTCCGAATCTTCTGATACATACTGCCAACTTGAATATTTGAGCGTGTCTACGTTTACCGTCCCTGTGCTTGAGCACCCCATCAACACCACACTCAATAAGCATAATAAAAAGGAATATTTCATGGTAAACCAATCATTTGATAATCAATGCTAATTATAACGCTTGGCTCACCAGAATAGGCAGTAAAAATATGTAATAAATTGCCTATCCAGTCAAAAATTAAACAAATAGTTGTTCAATTTCCTCAGGTAGGAACGGGCGACCACGTTCATTCACCGATGTACCTGTCACAATCGCGTCCAGCATCAGCTTATCATCTTGGCTTCTTAATACTTTTTGATGAAATGCAAACTTCAGTTTACTGACTTTCTCCACTTCTACTTCAACATAAAATGCATCACCGGGGCGAAGTGAGTCTTTGTAGTTCATCTCAGAGCGAATAACAACCAAGTTTACTTTTTGCTCAGCTAGCGCTGCAAAGTCAATATTTTTATGTGCCAAAAACTCATGCCGCGCATGTTCTAAATAATTAAAATACACACTGTTGTTCACGATCCCTTGGAGATCGCATTCATAATCTCTTACTTTAAAGTCAACTTTAAATGTCATCATTCGTCCTCAAATTAGATTGCAAAAGTTTATATCACAAATTTTCAGTGATCTGGTCGGGCTTTTGCTAAACTAGTGCGCAAATAACACGGGACATATATAAGCGAATGAAATTAAAACTCTCTTTACTCACAATGGGTCTGATGGTGGCATTTTCCAGTTCAGCCGACGACGCAACCTCAACGAAACCAAAAAACATTGAAACTATCGAAGTAACTGGGGACTTTCAGCAAGAATCTCTACAAACTTTGAGCGCCAGTGCATCTGTCTTTGGCGAAACGGAGATCTCAACACGCGGTGCAAGTTATTTAGATGAAATTCTTAACAGTGCTGCAAATGTGAACTTTACCGCAGGCGCGTCTCGTGGACGCTTTGTGCAAATCCGTGGGGTTGGCCTGCGCTCACAATTTGTTGATCCAATCACACCCAGTGTGGGCGTTTTAATCGACAATATTAACTATTCTGGCCTAGGTGGCAGTGCGTTGCTATTCGATGCGGATCAAGTTGCTATTTATCGCGGTCCGCAAGGCACCAAGTTTGGGGCTGATGCCATGGGTGGAATTATTGATATTCACTCAATTTCTCCAACCCAAGCGCCCAGCCTCAACGTTAAATTAGGCGCTGCAAATTATGGTACTCACGAAGCTGGTGTGGCTGTTGGTGCAGGTCTGACTGACACGATTGCCGCACGTGCCAGTATTTATCAAAAACAATCCGATGGCTTTGTAGACAATGTGTATTTAAACGAAGAAACGCAAGATTTAGATGAAAGCGTCGCGAGGTTCAAGATCGATTATGCTGCGAACGACGAGTTAAACCTGGGCTTTGTCTATCACCATATTGATATTGAAAACGGCTACGACGGCTTTACTTTAGATAACTCACGCCAAAGTGTTGCCAGCCAGCCGGGTCAAGATACACAGAAAAGCGATGCATTCTCTTTAACCGCTGACTACACCGGTTTATCAGCTGTAGACATTGAAATACTCACTAGTGGCCTGCAAGCTGATACCGTATATAGCTACGATGAAGACTGGGTCTGTGCAGATCCTGCGCAGCCAATGCTGTGTGAGGCAGGTCTTCACCCAGACCATATCGCTTACTATGGCCAGTACTTTGACCAGTATGCGAGAGACCACGAAAGAGGCGCTGCGGAAGTAAGAATTAAAAGCAAAGACAAATCTTGGGTAATTGGCGTAGTGAGTCGCAGACATGATGTCGACTTAGACCGTCAAAGAAGCAAACATAGTGAAGCGCCAGCACAGTTTAAATCTAACTTTGAAACACAAAACCATGCGTTATTTGCTCACAAGGTGACTGAACTACAAGACGATGTCAGACTAATCACGGGTATTCGCATTGAGTCTTACTCAAGTGATTACATGGACAGTAATGCATTTGACTTAGATACAGATGATACGATGGTCGGCGGTAAACTCGCGCTTGAGTACCAAGTTGTACCTCAAACAATGATTTATACCAGCTTAAACCGCGGTTACAAGGTGGGTGGAGTGAACGGTGAAGCCCTCGCCAAAGCCAAAGATGATGGCATCACTATTCCGCAATCGGGTTTCACTTTCGACCCAGAGTACCTGTGGAACTTTGAGTTTGGTGTTAAAGGCCAATCTGAAGACAAGCGGCATACGTTAAATCTCAGCGCATTTTATATGCACAGAGAAGACATGCAATTAAAACAATGGCAGTTAGAGGGCGTGCAATTTGCCGGCTTCATCAGTAATGCGGGTAAAGGAAGAAATTATGGCCTTGAAATAGAGGGAACCAGTCAGCTTCTTGATGCGCTTTCATTACAATATAGCCTAGGTTATTTAGATACCAAGATTGAGGATTTCATTACCGTCAATGGCGATGATTTTGATGGCCGCGAGCAAGCACAGTCACCAAAATATCAATATGCCTTCACCTTTGTGTATGACGTTACTAACAACATCAGTGCACAATTAGGGTTCGAAGGTAAAGATGACTACTACTTCTCTGATAGTCATGATTCTCAAGCACCGAACCAAAATCTGATCAATGCGAGTATTTCTTACTACAGCGACAACTGGAGTCTAACAGCATGGGGAAGAAACTTAGCGGATAGGGACGTCCCTGTGCGTGGTTTCCAATTCGGTAATGATCCGAGAAATGGTTGGGCCACTGACACGTATGTGCAATATGCAGAACCCCGCGTATATGGTTTAACATTTAACTATACGCTTTAATAAAAAACGGCGCTCTAAGCGCCGTTTTTTTAATACCTGATTTCTTATTCTGGGTCAGGTAGATTTCGTCCGTAAAATACCTCTTGGATTTCACGATTTAATTTAGTGCGGATCTCTACCTCTTCCTCATCAGTGAGCTCATCTGTGGTGATACCGAATAAATACGTGTTTAAATCGGTTTCTTTAAGCATCATCTTAGTGTGGAATAAGTTTTCCTGATACACATTGACATCTACCATCTGGTAAGCGTCTTTTGTATCTTCAGTCATGAAATTCTGAATTGAATGAATGGGGTGATCAATATAGTGTTTTACACCATTCACATCACGGGTAAAGCCGCGCACTCGATAATCAATCGTTACCACGTCTGACTCAAGCGAGTGAATTAAGAAGTTCAGCGCCTTAAGCGGAGAAATAATGCCACAGGTAGACACTTCAATGTCCGCTCTAAATGTACAGATCCCATCGTGAGGATGTGCTTCCGGATAAGTGTGAACACAAATATGGCTTTTATCCAAATGGGCCACAACTGAATCAGGTAAAGGTCCAGGTGTCTCCTGAGAATGCGGCATCGTCCCCTCTACCGGCTCTTCAGAAACCAAGATAGTGACACTTGCGCCTTGCGGGTCGTAATCTTGACGCGCAATATTCAATACATTCGCACCAATAATATCGACTACTTCCTTAAGAATATCCGTTAAACGCTCTGCACTATACTGCTCGTCGATATATTCGATATATTCTTTTCGCTGTTGCTCAGTTTTGGCGTAGCAAATATCGTAGATACTAAAGCTTAAACTCTTTGTTAAGTTGTTAAAGCCATGGAGTTTAATTTTATTAAAGGGCTTGTTCACGATAGACCCACCTTAAAACAAGAAAATCTGCGCTGCAGAACTAAAAGTTCGCGGATTTTATACGAAAACTTGCAGCTTAAAAAGCGTTATTTTTCTTCGCTTTGTACAACCTCATGGGTATGCGTAATTTCCACTGCTTTTTCAAGCATTAAGGCAACTGAGCAGTACTTTTCGGCAGACAAATTAACAGCGCGTGCAAGATGCTTTTCAGACACATTGTCACCTGTAACTACAAAGTGTAGATTGATTTTGGTGAATACTCTAGGTGCTGACTCTGCACGCTCTGCAGAAAGTTTAACCTCGACACTTTCAACAGCTTGTTTTGCCTTTTTTAAGATACTCACAACGTCAACAGATGCGCAACTGCCCGCCGACATTAATACCATTTCCATCGGACTAGGCGCTGCACTGTCAGCCCCTGCATCAAATACCACATTATGACCAGAGTGAGAACGACCTAAAAATGTATCACCACCTACCCATTTTACACTTGCTTGCATAGTACACCTTATAAAACCAATAACACCGCCATAAGGCGGTGTTATTAAAAATAAAAATCTATAAAAGTTTACTGAATGGCAGAATCAAATAAATTTTTAACCAAACCAGCAAACTCTTCGATAAACTCTTGCTGTTCTTCTGTAACACGTTGATCAACAACACTTGATAACACTTCCTGTAGGTCGTACACAATGCCATCAACTTCACGTACAATCAACCCGCGCTGCTCGGTTGATAAGCCTGTGTGCTGTTCACACAAACGAATTACATGTTCAGCGATAACGTCTTCAATTAATTCAACGACCTTAGGTGCATTTGGCTTTACCACACCCGGCTTTTCAAACAAGGCTAAATTTTGTGTCAGATACATGACTAACTCATCATATCCTTGTTTATCTAAAACCATATATTGCCCACCTGAGTTTACCAATGACATCTCCTATTGATTTAAGCAGAAACTCGATCTGATTGCTACTTTTGAGCGGCCCAGAAAAATAAAAAAAGCAGCAAATGCTGCTTTTTAAGAATAAAGCGTGAGACTATGTCTCCGCATCACACTATTGCAGTTAGCAATAATGTGATTTACCTGATGCAGGTAATTTTAATCTAATGATAGGCCTGGACTCAAGCTTCCTGGTAATGTAACTTTTTCAAGTTCAACAGAAGCAACCGGATATGCACAATAATCTGCCGCATAGTACGCACTTGCTCTATGATTACCAGACGCACCAATACCACCAAATGGCGCAGCACTTGAGGCGCCTGTAATAGGACGGTTCCAGTTAACAATACCCGCACGAATACGGCGCAAGAAGTGATCATAATCTGCTTCATTGTCGCTCAGTAGACCAGCAGACAAACCAAAGCTTGTGTCATTTGCAAGCTCAATCGCAGCGTCAAAGTCTGTATAACGGAATACCTTCAATAATGGACCGAAGTGCTCATCATCAGGGAAATCAGCAACCTTTGTACATTCGATGATACCAGGTGTAACAAAGCCAGTACCCGCTGTGTGCGTCAGTTCCAGTAAGCTCTCTGCGCCAAGATCAATCAGTTGCTGCTGTGCTGCAACCATACCAGCCGCTGCCGCTTCAGAAATCATAGAGCCCATGAAAGGCTGATCAGCATCGTCAAAATTACCAATCTTAATCGCTTTCGTTGCACGCAATAACTGCGCAAGAATTGCATCGCCCTGCTCACCGTGAGGTAAAAACAGTTTACGCGCACACGTACAACGCTGGCCACTTGAAATAAATGCAGACTGGATAATGTCGTGTACAACCGCTTTAATGTCTGTCACATCTTTAACGATTAATGGGTTATTACCGCCCATCTCAAGCGCTAAAATTTTGCCAGGTTGACCGGCAAATTGCTCATGCAGGAAGTGACCTGTACGAGAAGACCCCGTAAAGAATAAACCATCAATACCTTTGTGTGATGCAAGTGCTTTACCTGTATCCACTTCACCTTGTACTAGGTTAATAACACCAGCTGGCAGACCCGCTTTTTCCCAAAGCTTTAATGTCAGTTCAGCAACATATGGCGTTAATTCAGACGGCTTAAATACTACAGTGTTACCAGCAATAAGCGCAGGTACAATGTGACCATTAGGCAAGTGACCAGGGAAGTTATAAGGACCAAATACCGCAACAACACCATGTGCTTTATGTCGAATAACAGCGCGACCTACAGGCATTGCATTTTCTACTATACCGGTACGCTCATTATAAGCTTTTTCTGAAATGGCAATCTTACCAACCATTGCACCCGCTTCAGTACGCGTTTCCCAAAGTGGCTTACCTGTTTCTTTGGCAATTGCGATTGCAAGCTCTTCGCTATGCTCTTTCAAAACCTCAGCAAAACGTTTAACCACGTCTAAACGTGCTTCAACGCTCAAGTCGCTCCACAGGTAATAAGCTTCGCGTGCTGATTTTACTGCGCTATCAACCTGCTCAGCAGTTGCCGCGTTTGCTGACCAGATCTGTTCATTGTTTGCTGGGTTTACAGATGCAAACTCTGCACCTTCACCCGCTGACCATTTACCATTGATAAATTGTGCTGCATGTGTTGTCATAATTCTTTCCCAATTAAAGAGTTGCGATGCTTACAGTGTCGCCTTCAGTCACCTGAAGCGCATTTGCCAATTCAGCCGAAATGGTGATTTCTTCACCACTTTGTGGCACATCAAGCTCAACTGCCGTAGCGCGATAGCCTGCTAGTTTATCATTAGCAATAAGCACTGGGGAACCATTTGTCTGTGCTGGTACATTTTCAGCAATACACACCTTGAAAAACTGTGTTGCACGAATAGTTCGAATATTATCGACTTTAGCTTCGACCGTTGGACCCGCATCAAAAATATCAACATACCCGTTAAACGTGAAGCCTTCGCTTTTCAGCAATTCGATAGCTGGGCGGGTATTGTCGTGTACTTCACCAACTACCGCCTGCGCTTCTTCACTCAATAAATTAACGTAGATCGGGTACTTTGGCATTAGTTCTGCAATAAAGACTTTTTGACCAATACCTGTGAGGTAATCAGCTGTTGGGAAATCCATTGAAAAGAAGTGTTCTTCTAACCATTTCCAAAACGGACTACTACCATTTTCATCAGATACGCCGCGCATTTCTGCAATGACAGTTTCTGCAAAGCGTGCTTTATGTTGATTGATAAACATAAAGCGAGACTTAGATAAAAGTTTGCCATTGAAGCCTTTACGGTACTTATCTTTTAAAAATAAAGTACACAGTTCAGTCGCGCCGGTATAGTCGTTACACAGCGTCAGAATATCCACTGCTTTGTAAACATTTAAAGTGCGAGAAGAATGGATAACTTTACTTAAATGATAGTGATAGAACGCGTCGTCTAGCCCCACTGCAGCTTCAATTGCACTGGTGCCAACAACTTCGCCCGTTTCAGAGTCTTCAAGCACAAATAGGTAACCTTCATCAAAGGGTACATCTGTTTCTTTGCCAAAAGACGTGATGGAACGTTCTATTTTGTTTTGTAACAACTCTTCATTTAGAGGTAATGAAGTAAAACCATGCCCCGACTCTTGGGCAATGTTCAAAAGCGCTGGATAATCGCTTTTTTGGATTGGGCGAAGGATCATCATGAGCCCGCTTACTCCTCAGTAAACCTTTAGACAGGTGACGCCCTATCGAGCGTCACGTTGGTTATCGCTTGGTTTGTGCGACAACTTATGCGTTATTTTCTACAACGCGAGCAACTGCTTTTTCAAAGCGTGCCATACCTTCGCGGATGTCCGCATCAGTAATAACAAGCGATGGTGTAAAGCGCACTACGTTAGCACCAGCAACCAGTGACATAACGCCTTCTTTAACACCTTCAGTTAAGAACTCTTTTGCTTTACCAGCGTATTGTTCAGTGACAACACCACCGATTAATAAGCCTTTACCACGAATTTCAGAGAATACGTTGTACTTGTCATTGATTGCAGTTAGTAATTCACGGAAAAGCGCTTCTTTTTCTTTTACGCCATTTAATACTTCAGGTGTATTAACCGTATCGAATGCCGCTTCTGCAACCGCACAGGCCAGAGGGTTACCACCGTATGTTGAACCATGAGTACCAATTTTAAGGTGCTGTGCAATTTCAGCTGTTGTGATCATGCCGCCAATTGGGAAGCCGCCACCAAGCGCCTTAGCGGTTGTTAAGATGTCAGGTGTGACACCTAAACCCTGGTATGCATATAGCTCACCAGTACGACCAACACCCGTTTGTACCTCATCAAAAATAAGCAGTGCATTGTGCTTGTCACATAACTCACGAACGCCTTTAGCAAATTCAGTCTCAGGTGAAACGATGCCACCTTCACCTTGTAAAGGTTCCATCATTACAGCACAGGTCTTATCAGAGATAAGCGCTTCGAATGCAGCGAGGTCATTATAGTCACAGTGAACCACATCACCAGGCTTAGGACCAAAACCATCAGAGTATGCAGCTTGACCACCTACAGTCACTGTGAAGAAAGTACGACCGTGGAAGCCTTTGTTAAATGCAATAATTTGTGACTTTTCAGCGCCAAACTTATCTAGAGCCCAACGACGAGCTAGTTTAAGTGCTGCTTCATTCGCTTCTGCACCAGAGTTTGCAAAGTAAACTTTGTCTGCAAACGTTGCATCAGTTAGTTTTTTAGCCAATCTAAGTGCTGGTTCATTGGTCATGACATTTGATAAGTGCCAGATTTTTTCGCCTTGCTCTTTTAAAGCAGAAACAAGCGCAGGGTGACAATGACCCAAACAGTTTACAGCGATACCACCTGCGAAATCGATATATTCACGACCTTCTTGGTCCCAAACGCGAGAACCTTCACCTTTAACAGGGATAACAGCAGAAGGTGAATAGTTAGGTACCATTACTTGATCGAATAATTCACGATTAATAGTCATTTTAAATCCTCATTTTAGCGAGTTCAGCACTGAAAATTGGGCACTCGGGATTACAAAACATTACCTTCAGCAACACTGTAAAAGATCCGAAACAACCCAAATCGGCGCAAATTTCATACGCACATTATTCCAAAAAAATACCTCTGTGTCTCATAGAAAACATTCCTGGACCCCTTGATATTCAAGGCTTTAGTATATTATTTCAAGAACAGTGAATAACTATTAGCGTCGCGATTGGATACGCCCCCACCATACAAGGATTTTAGTCGATCCTTGGCGATGGGGCGAATGAATGAATAAGCGTGAAAAAATTTCCAGTTTTTTTACAAAATTGTCAGCTGAAGGCTCTGCAAAGACGTTTTCGACAGTAATTGTTGCTCCTGCTTTGTCAAATTTAGGTGTGCAAACCAATCTTTCGCTTCATCCGGTTCAATTAAATGGCTATCTTTTAAAAGTTGATATTGTGCATAGCCATACGCTTTCTTTAATACTTGCGTCAATGGCAGCAAATCAGCTGGATTATTATTCACGTTCGGCAAATAACTTTGCGCAAACTCAGACATAGCCGCGCTAAACGGTAAATACTTGAACGACATTTGCTCTATTAAGCGCTGCGATACAACAGGCGCATGCTCAAGTAACAAATTACGCAAAAATAAAGGGTCAGGCCCGAGTTCTAATAATGCCGTATGCAAGTCTTTCTGGTTTTTGTCCCTGGCAATTTTAACTTTGCCCTGCCAAACACGTTCATAAGTCCTCAAATATAAACGGGTAAGTGCAATTTTACCTAAATCCAATAACATGCCCAATGTAAAAGCATGCTGCTCTTTAACATCATATAAAGGCGCCAAAGCCTTTGCAGCTATGGCACTGGCCATACTGATATCTCTGAGCTTTCTTTTTAAAAGTGGAAATGGCTCTGTAGAATGTGGCATCCAATGCCTTACTGCAAATGTCGGGATCACCATTTGTAAATTTTCTAACCCCAAATAACGTAGTGCTAATGCAGGCGTGTCCACCTTAACCGATGTGCCTTTGCTATTTACTTTACGATATTGAGGTAAGTTTACTAGCGACACAAGATCGCGACCAAGCCAAGATAAATCATTGACCAAGGGCTCTAGTCGGCCAACTGAAGCAGACTTAACAGCCAAAATATCTAATACTGTCGGCACAGCATCTTGAATACCGACCACTTCAGAATAAATAGAATCCAGATCACTCAACTGAGTCTCTATACCACTTTCGATAACTTGATGTAAGTGATTACTCGCTTTAGCAATGTACTTATGATGACTTGTACTTTTCTCTTGACGTTTAGCTGCCGCAGCTAGCTCTACTTCGAGCATAGTACGTTGTGGGATAGACTCCCCAAAGTTCATATCAAAAGTATGGATATAACCTATTTGCTGCTGTGCAAAATTATGGCTAATTAGAACGTCATGTGCACGCTGAGCGATTGCTTGAGCAATGTGCGACTGCCTAATATCTTGTGTCATCAATTATCATCTTTTTTGGTATATTAAAAGAAAGCTCTTTAAAGGTTAGAAGCGAGCAATAAAGTTATCAAGTAGTTCTAGGCCATGCTCAGTTAAGATCGCCTCTGGATGAAACTGCACCCCTTCCAATGCCAGATCAGTATGACATAGCCCCATAATTTCATCTAGCGAACCAGTGTCAGTTTGCGTCCACGCTGTCACCTCTAGCCCGCTGGGTAAACTCTTGGCATCCACAGCGAGTGAATGATACCTACATACATTGAACGAGCTTGGTAAGCCCGAAAATACACCTTTATTTGCATGGTAAATACGTGACACTTTGCCATGCATTACCGCCTTTGCTTTGTCGACACGAGCCCCCATTGCTTGTGCAATAGTTTGGTGTCCTAAACACACCCCTAATATCGGAAATTGACCTTGTAGCTGTTGTACAACTTGCAAAGAAATACCCGCTTCATTCGGGCTGCATGGGCCTGGGGAAATGACAATATGGGCAGGGTTGAGCTGCTTAATCTGAGAGATAGAAAGGTCATCATTCCGCTTGACCAAAACCTCTTGATCTAACTTTTGAAAATACTGGACAAGGTTAAACGTGAACGAATCATAATTGTCGATCATTAATAACATTCAGTCTTCACCTCTAAACTTTTAAGACTCACCATTTTGTTTACTACATTAAAGTCAAAGTACTACTTCGATACAACTATCACCGCGAAATCAAAGCTCAAGCTCTGCTAATAGCCGAGCATGATAACACAATTTATTAATTCACTGGCATAACCTCTGCTCTCGCACAATCATCTATTTCACAGAAAAAATACATACACTGCATCAAAAGTCGCTAGACAATAGGAAAGAAGTAGAAATAGTATGAAAGCGCACTAAAACAACAAGGAAAAAGAAATGAAATTCACAATCAAAAAGAAAAGCATTAAAAATTTATCTACAAAACACATTATCAGCACGCAAAAAACAAACCGCGTAGCTGGCGGTGCTGTATTCCAATCGCCCGATACCGACTTTTCAGTCGGTCAACAAAATACCTGTAAAACGGCATAAGTACAGAGTAAAGCTGGGCGTATAATGCCCAGCTATTTGTAATTATTGAAACACCACATTCTCACTGCCTGGTAAGGCTTTGAACTCTTGTAGAAGTTTATCGCAATCTTTCAATATTTGTTCTTCAAGTCGCTCTTCAGCACGCCAGCGCTGGGTATCCATTTTGAAAATCTCCTTTTTTGAATACTTCTTACGAGCATCATGCGTCGGCATCTCTTTGACTTCATCATACATTTCAAAAACACCAGGGTAGGTTTGCTCTAATGTTACTTCTGAGTCAAAGCTATACTGAGATATAAGTACCCAAACACGTAAACACCCTTCCGAGTACTCACATTGTTTCTGCTTCATCGCTTTGGCTATCAAATTAATGCTGTCTGCTAATTTGCCATTGCGCTCTTGTCTAGATTTCTCGAGCTTCTTTACCTGCTCTTCTTTCAATTTAGCAATCGTGTCTTTTTGAACCTTTAACTGCCACAGCAATTTGCCAGCGTAGAAAGCTAGACCTGCAACAATTAATGCGCCAAAGACCAGTGCGACCACCCAAATCGTGCTCATCGCTCATCCTCGTCATCATTTAACCATTCATCCGCTAAATCATTACTAACAAAGTCGGCTAAAGGATCAGCGTCGATCATATCTTCTTCTTCAAACTCATCATCAATACCAAGAATTTCACACAGCTCTTGGTGACGTGCAATTGCGCGATTAAAGAATTTAGCGTCTTTACCAGTCAATAACTCTCCACGCTCATGTCGCTCCAATAGCTTCATTAAACGTTCATCATTTTCTAACTGCTGAAGCTCTTGCTCAAGGGTTAATTCAGGTTCATTCGCCTTCGTTAACATCGCTTGTGGCGTCAAATGCCGCTTCATCTGCGGCTCAGCTTTCGGAGTTTGCGCCTCAGGCGTCAATGCTATTTTCTTCTTACTGCCAGCACGAGGATCTTTCTTCACCCCAGATTGAGATGTAGCTTCAATTTTTGCTTCTTGAGCGTTACGAGTCCCCGCTTTATTTCCTTTGTTCTTTTTCGTGCGCTGCTCTTTTAATGCGCGCAATTCACGAAGCTTTTCCTTACTTAATCTCGGTGTGCCATTTTCACCTAACTTGCGTGATTTTTTCTTTCTAGTCATGCTTCTCTACCATTTACTCTAACCAACTAATGTTTAGTCAAGATGATCACATCATTTCCAATAAACTCTAGCTTGGTGCCAAATTGCTTTGCTACATATTCAAACGTTTCGCGACTGAAAAATGAAATGTGGGTTTGGTCATTCTTATAATGCCAAGATGCAAAACGTTCAGGATCAATTACTAATTTGGTCATCAACGCAAGCGGCGCTTGTGGCTTTAACATACCAACAAGTTGCTCAAACACCACTTTAGGCTGTCCAATATGCTCAATGACTTCGGTACACGTAACAAAGTCGTACTGCTTTTCCAACACCGCAGCATCATTTGCATAGTATAAGTCATACAGCGCAATTGAATGACCAGCTTCTTGAAACATTTTAGCTAACAAAGGACCCGGGCCACAGCCAAAATCAAGCCCATCTCGATTGCTTAGCAAACGTGAATTTACAGGATCAAATACACGTGATAAAAAACGCCGATAGCCAATATCATTGAGATCATTTTCATGACTATCATAAATCGCTTTTTCTGCTTGTGGTGACAGTCTATCGCATGGCGCCACGCTAACCAATTTGCATTTCTGGCACTGCCAGTAATCGCGAAATTTGTCTCGGTGATAATGCTCGAGCGACTCTGAGTCACAGAGGCCACATTGAAGCGCTTGTGGATTTTGCAAAGATGATGAACCAAACGTACTTAAAAAGAGTATTGTACCAGCAATTAAAAAGTGTACAAATAAAAAGACGGCAGAGATCTCTCTCTACCGCCTGCTAATCTGAGCGTCTCAATCTGGACACTTCTCCCTTCGACTTTTAGTCTTTATTTTTTTTATTATTTATCTTCCATTTTGTTTTTATTTTTACTTCCGTGACACTATCCATATTGTTTTTGTTATCAAACTTCCATTGCATTTTTTCTTTTCGGTCTTCCTAACGCTTTTGTACTCATCCTTGTTTAAATGTATTCAACTGAATACTCAATGATGCCGTCTACGCTTCCGTATCGAATTGTCCCTGTTTTTGTATTGTCTTGACGACACGGATTAATCTACGCTTATTTTAAACAGTTACAACTAATCAATAACAAAATTATTACCTCAGCAACAGAACCCAAAATAAAAACAAAATAAATACATAAACTTACAAAAAACTGCAAATTCAATTTACGTAAAGTCCTACAAATCAGGAACGACATTATCTTACAATAAAAGTAAGATATATCTCACAATGGACAGATCAAAAAAAGGCAACGATTAGGTTGCCTTTTTCAATACTAAAAGTTTACGCTCAGTAGCGTAAAAACAAATACGACTTTAGTGCAAACCACCGAGATATTTAGACAAAATCTCGATATCCTCGTCTGTTAACTTGGCAGATATATCCCGCATCATGCCATTGGCATCATTATGACGGCTACCGTCTCTGAATTTTTCGAGTTGCGCTTTTATATACTCAGGATGTTGAAAAGATATTTTAGGGAATTTGGCTAAAGAAGTCCCATTCCCTCTTGGACCGTGACAAGCCATGCAAGATGGAATACCGCGCTCTGCGTCACCTGCACGATATAATTTTTGCCCTTGTGCAACTGCGCTTTCAGGTGTAGTACCAGCGCTCATCGGCATATTAGCGAAATAAGCAGATAAATCTTTCATATCTTTATCGGATAAAGGCATTGCCATACCACTCATCACAGGGTCCATACGCCCTTTTTCACCGCCAGAGGTCATACCCAACTTAAACTCTTTAAGCTGTTTGTAAATATAATCAGCATGCTGACCCGCTATTTTCGGGTACATAGTTATCGGGGCGTTGCCATTCGGTCCATGACAAGCTGCACATGTTGCCGCCTTCGCCTTACCTGCCTCGGCGTCCCCATCGAATGCTACTGCGCTGTTGAATGACAACGTACTCAGCAGCATAGTTAAAGATAATGCTATTTTTTTCATGGTAAATTCTCTGTTCCGACCCTGTAACTATCAACCCTGTGAATATGTAAAACTTCACAATGCTGGGCAGATACTCATCTATGCACATTGACTTAATGTGTATTAAGTGACGCTCAATGTTATTGCGCATTGCGTTGACGTTTTTATATCCTACACAACAAAAATACACCGCTATGCTTTGCCCCAATTATAAAACTGCTAGATTATCGGTAATTGACATAGATTAAACTTAGTCCAGAAATTCTCTTGACGCTGCTAAAAATTATCGACTTTCTCTGCTTTTGCATTGTGTGGCAGATGTAATAAAATACGTATGAATCATAGAATCAGATAATCCGTCTAGGAGTTAGAGTGTTAAAATCTCGTATGCCATATAATCGCGCTACCTTTATTACCAGCGCACCTGATATTTCCCGCCTTCCCGCAGACAGTGGCATAGAGGTCGCATTCGCAGGGCGCTCTAATGCAGGTAAGTCAAGTGCATTAAATACATTAACAGATCAAAAACTTGCACGTACTAGTAAAACACCTGGGCGCACACAACTGATCAATACCTTCGCATTAGACGAGGACAAAAGGCTCATCGACTTACCGGGCTATGGCTTCGCTAAAGTGCCGATTGAGATGAAAAAGAAGTGGCAGAAATCTCTTGGCGAGTATTTGCAAAAACGACAAAGCCTGAAAGGCATCGTGGTTTTAATGGACATCCGCCATCCGATGAAAGACTTAGATATGGATCTCATCAATTGGGCTGTCGGCAGTAATATTCCCGTTCTCGCTTTGCTTACCAAGGCAGACAAATTAAAACAAGGCAAGCGCAAAGCTGAAGTATTGCAAGTCCGTAAAGCACTCTCTGAGCTAGATGGCGACATTACAGTACATGCATTTTCATCATTAAAGGGGCTGGGTTTAAAAGAACTAGCATGGCAATTAGATGACTGGTTCTTGGGACCATATGTGAAAGAGGAAGCAGACGAAGAGCGCCCAAGCGACTAAGTTAATTCGTACCCATACCCTGCGGAGTATAATGTCATTGTTTCTTGTCGCTCATTATACTTCGCGATTTCAGCCCATTGATAATAAACTGTACGCTCCACACGTGCGCTTAATCCATAATTAAGCCGAAGATGCGGGATGATCTGTCCTTTATACGACGCCATATACAGGGGAAACACCTCGCAGACAGGCCACAACCTACCCAAATTGTCTTCACAAATAATTGTTGACTCAAAATCATATTGCCCTGCAACATCAGAAAAATGCCAAGCAACAATCACAAAAGGGCTTTCCTCTACCGTAACTACGCAAGTTTCAGAGGGAGTTTTTAAAGTATATTCGCCTTGTTCATAACTTAATACACTGGCTAGCAAGCGCACCAGCGTTGGACGCTTTATCTCATCGCCTTGATGAAACCAACGCCCAGCACCATCAATTAAAAATGTGCCTACACCGCACTCACCAGCATGCCAATGTTCTGTGGGAGAGTGTGCTGACACATAGTACGCGATCAGGTCATCTAGTTTATTTGTCATGAAAAACCAAGTTAAATGTCACTGGTACTGTACTTGCTATGCTGCTCAATCCAGCCAGTTTACGCAACGCTTCGATACCATCGGTCAGTGCAAAATCATGGCTGTTAATAAGCACAGCTCGCAGTGGTGAAACCTGAATTGTTTTAACTTGCTTATTTACCATTAGATCAAGTTTCAAAACTAAACTTTTACCATGTAAATTAAGTGTCACAGGTACCGCTTTGAGAACTTGTGGGCCTGTTGTAAGCTGAGATAACCAAGGCTTGATATTCGCATCAATACTGGCTGTTTGATATTGTGACACTTCAAACAACACTTTCTTCATACGCTCATTTCTTATTGGGATCAAAGATTCAATACTGCTTAAATCAATATCAATGCTCAACTGGCCAGCATCGTTTATCTCGCCAGACAAAGATGTAAAATGATGATTCTCAGCAATGCTATTCAATTTAATTGAGGTGAAACTGAGATCACTCAATTCATTATTCAGCTGCCAAGCAGACACAGCTTGAGACATAAGACACAAGCTACCAACGAGAAAAGACTTAAGCATGACGTATTCCTATTTGTAAATTTTTTAACATCTTAACAAATAAATATGAAGAGAGTTAGGTCAGCATTCATGAGATTGAAATTTATAGGAACGATTTAAATCGAAGGTAAGTATGAAGCATGGTTAAGTGTGGGTGAAAAATCGGCTCGTATAAACCTTTTACGAGCCGTTATAGCAATCTGGGGAGAAGCTATCAATACACAGTATCCTCTTTCGAGAGATACATCATCAACAGGATGTCCTACAGGATGAGGACGGCGCGAACTGTAGCAAATAGCCATCTAGAAATAAACAGCATAAAGCAAATAACGAGCCAATTTGATATTAAATAAACAAACACGTGATACTTTTTACGTTAACTTTACACCAAACCAGTAAATTAGGGACGTAGAGGGATAAAGTGAAGGGTACAAATGAAAAGGGCATAATCTCACTATGCCCTTTGACTCAAGTTAAAGTTACTCGGTTAATTAATGGGCTTGTTCCCAATTTTCACCATAATCGGCTTCGACAACGAGTGGTACATCAAGCTGCGCTGCTTCGCTCATTAAACGACAAATGTGTTCACTAAACTCAACAACTTTATCTGCTTTAATTTCAAAAACTAGTTCATCGTGCACTTGCATTAATAGCTTAATTTCGTCTTGGCTATGAGATTGTAACCATTGATGCACTTTGATCATCGCTTTTTTAATAATATCAGCAGCTGTGCCCTGCATTGGAGCATTGATTGCGGCACGCTCAGCAGCTTTACGACGCGCGCCATTACGCGCTTTAATATCCGGTAAGTACAAACGACGACCAAATAATGTCTCTACATAACCTTGTTCAGCTGCCTTTTCACGTGTACTTTCCATATACTCTAAAACGCCAGGGAAACGCTCAAAGTACTTATCCATGTAGTGTTGTGCTTCATTACGTGGGATATCTAATTGGCGCGCTAACCCAAAAGCACTCATACCATATATCAAACCAAAGTTAACCGCTTTGGCTTTGCGACGCATGTCTGACGTAACTTCTTCAAGCGGTACAGAAAAAACTTCTGACGCCGTTGCGCTGTGTACATCTTTACCCTCAGCAAACGCATTCAACAACCCTTTATCCTGAGATAGGTGCGCCATAATACGAAGCTCAATTTGGCTATAGTCGGCTGCTAAAATAACATGCGCTTCATTAGCTACAAAAGCCTGACGGATACGACGCCCTGCTTCATTGCGAATTGGAATATTTTGTAAGTTTGGATCGCTGGAACTCAATCGCCCTGTTGCCGTCACTGCTTGATGATAAGAAGTATGCACGCGTTGCGTATTATCATTGACCAACTTTGGTAGCTTATCTGTATATGTCGATTTTAACTTAGCCAAACCTCGGTGTTCGATGATCAGCTTTGGTAAAGGATAGTCGTGTGCCAGCTCCTGTAACACTTCCTCAGCAGTTGAAGGGGCACCTTTTGGGGTTTTCTTCAATATCGGCAATCCTAATTTCTCAAATAGAATTGCTTGTAGCTGTTTAGTCGAACTCAAATTAAATTCTTCTTCAGCAAGCGCATACGCTTCTTGTTCAAGCTCTGCCAAGCGCTTTTCAATTTCAACGCTTTGCTCACCCAACATCGTGCTATTAATTTGAACACCCGTACGCTCCATATCAGAGAGCACATCTATCAAAGGCAACTCAATCTCTTTGAATACACTAACCAAGCTGGCTTCTTTCTCCAATAAAGGCCACAAGTGCTGATGCAATCGCAAAGTAATGTCTGCATCTTCAGCAGCATATGGTGCAGCTTTATCTAACTCTATTTGATTAAATGTCAGCTGCTTTTTGCCTTTGCCTGCTATGTCTTCAAAACTGATATTTTTATGCCCTAGATACTTAAGTGCCAATGAGTCCATATCATGACGAGTACCGACACTGTTAAACACGTATGATTCAAGCATGGTGTCAAATTCAATACCATTCAATGAGATACCAGCTCGTGCTAACACACTCTTATCATATTTTAAGTTTTGTCCAACTTTTTTAATGCCGTGATCTTCTAAGATAGGCTGTAGCAGCTCAAAGACTAATGACTTATCTAGCTGCTCTGGTGCCCCCATATAGTCGTGCATTAAAGGTAAATAAGCTGCTTCCCCAGCTTCTACCGCGAAACTCATCCCCACCAGATCCGCTTGCATATAATCTAAGCTCGTCGTTTCCGTATCAAAGGCGAATACCTCTGCACTTTTTAGCTTTTTAACCCAGATATCAAGCTGTTCAGTCGTCAAAATTGTTTCGTAGTTGCCCGTTATCTCTGGCTGAGGTGCAGTCGCAGTAGTTGAAACTGGGCTATCTTTACTTACTTTGCCATCCAATAGCTCAGCAAGCCAACGCTTAAACTCACATTGACCATACAATTCGACCAATCGATCTTTATTCATTGGCTGGATCTTAAAGCTGTCCAGATCTTTCTCGACTTCACAATCCAACTTGATGGTCGCCAGCTCATATGACAGCTCAAGCTGAGATTTATGCTCCTCTAGTTTTTTCGCCATACTTTTTGAGCCACGAAAACCAAGTGGTGCGATTTCATCAAGGTTATCGTAAAGCGTTGTAATTGAACCTAAGCCCTGTAACATTGCCAACGCCGTTTTTTCACCAACGCCCGGTACACCTGGAATGTTATCAACCTTGTCACCCATCAGAGCAAGGAAATCAATGATCAGTTCAGGGCCAATGCCAAACTTATCGACCACACCTGCCGGATCTAAAACCGTATCCGTCATCGTGTTGATCAATGTAACATGCTCATTAACTAACTGAGCCATGTCTTTATCGCCTGTACTGATCAAAACATGACGCTTTTGCTCTGACGCAATGCGCGAGAATGTGCCAATCACGTCATCCGCTTCTACCCCTGAAATACTCACCAGTGGTAGACCCATTGCTCTAATGATCTCATGAATTGGTTCTATTTGTGTGCGCAAATCATCGGGCATTGGCGGTCGGTTTGCCTTGTACTCTGAGTACATGTCATTTCTAAACGTCGGCCCTTTTGCATCAAACACGACCACCATGTGACTAGGATCAAATTGTTTAAGCAAGCTTTTCAGCATGTTGATTACGCCGTAGATCGCACCAGTGGCTTCACCCTGAGAATTCGTCAAGTGTGGTGGCGCATGATAAGCACGGAATAAATAGGAAGAACCATCCACTAAAATTAATGGGTTTTCTGGGATCTGAGGCATAGTATTTTGGATCCTAATAAATGAAATTTAATAACTTGCTAAGGATGCCACAAGGCTTAGCATAAAACGAGAGGAGTGCAATGAAACTTAATAAGGAAAAACTGTGGATAACTTTGTAGATAAACACAAGAAAAACACCAGCTATAAATCTTAGCTAGTGACCCAATAAGTACAAACCATTGATAAAAAAAGCAAAATACAAAATATAAATAACATACACCACAAGTTCAATTTGTGGAAATGTCATAACTCATGTATTTTTCACCCTAGAAAACTGGTGATAAAACGACCCGTTATTTCGAGCGGACGCGTATACTAACATAATTGATCAAAGATCAAAGCAGATCCTTTATATTTTTTTTCACAGTTGGCATTCTTACATTGAATATAGCAGGCACAATAAGCCTTAGGAGATATAAAATGAAACAAGTAGCAATCATTTTTAGTGGTTGTGGGGTATTTGACGGTGCAGAGATCCATGAATCAGTGTTGACCATGCTACACCTAGAACAGCAAAACATTACTTATCGTTGTTTTGCACCAAACATTGAACAACACCATGTTATTAATCATGTCACTGGTGAAGAGCAAGCAGAAACTCGCAATGTATTGACAGAAGCTGCGCGAATCGCACGCGGTGATATCTCAGATCTGGCACAGCTTAATGTCGATGAATTTGCCGCATTAGTTATCCCAGGCGGGTTTGGTGTCGCTAAAAACTTGTCAGATTTTGCATTTAAAGGAGCAGAGTCTCAGATACTGGATTCGCTTAAGTCTGTATGCCAACAATTTAGCCAGAAAAGTAAGCCAATCACATACCTATGCATTGCACCAGCACTTATAGGACATATTCACCAAGCTGGTACAAAAGCCACAATTGGTAATGACTCTGATACAGCCGCAGCAGTGAACGCACTCGGTGCTACGCATGTTGACTGTGCTGTGACAGATATCGTTGTTGATGAGCAACAAAAGGTTATCAGTACACCCGCTTACATGCTCGCAAGTAACATCAGCGAAGCCTCGGCGGGCATAGAAAAAGCGATTAAGCGCCTCGCACAGCTAATCGATTAATAAGTCTGTTCTCTGCTCCAAAAAATTTACTTGATTTTAAGCACAAAAAGACCAAATCTTTGCCCTAACGCAATAAAATTTGTTTTTTATACGCTTAAGATCAAGTTTAAATTTTAACTAATTAGGTGGTGACGTTATACTCAATTAGGAACCGTCATCCGTCGTGCTTCGTGATCGAAGACATTAAATTTGAAGTGAGCAAGGTAAATGAAGAAACTGTCAGCAGCACTCTTAATGCTATCCACGGCCACCGTCGCCCAGCCGTATGATAATTCTCTAACCGAAGAAGCCATCAAAAAGCGTTTAACCCCGATAGGTTCTGTCTACTTAGCCGGTGCCGAAGATACGGCAGCCACAGTCCCATCTGGTCCTCGCTCTGGTGAACAAATATATCAAGCATCCTGTTTTGCTTGCCACGGTACAGGCGCACTTGGCGCACCAAAAACAGCAGACGAGTGGGCTACTCGTTTAACTAAGGGCGCAGACGTACTACTTGATCATGCAATAAATGGATTTAATGCCATGCCACCGAAGGGGACTTGTATGGACTGTAGTGACGAAGAAATACAAGCCGCTATCGACTTTATGCTCAAATAAAAGTCGTTTAAAAAATAGAGACAAGTACTCGCATATTTGTCTCTATTAAGGCAAAATGTTTATCTAAGAACTGAATTAACATTTTACACTTGACCCCTAAAGTCAAAAGTGAAAATATAAAGTTTAATAAATAAACAATAATAGCCTTTGGTTTAATCATTGGAAGATCCAAACGACGTTGCAATTCGCAAGCTTACTCGGAAGAATCGCCGCTTAGAGTCCTTGCTGAAAAAATACAAACAAAACTATCACTTGCAACATGCCTTGATACAGCTCTCTGAGCAGGCTAGTACAGTTGCTGAGCTAACCCTTTTATACCCTGCTATCCACAGTATTTTAGAACAACATTTACCAAGTAAAAGCTTTTATGTTGTATTACAGAACCAGTTTACTCAAACCTTAGAGCTTTCTTATTTCGTTGATGAAAAAGATGGGATTTCAGTACCTTTACATGAATCTCATCATTTTGATCAAGGTGTCACAGGATATGTATTTAACACCAAAAAGGTGCTGTATTTAACCAAAGATGAAATGCAGAAAATGATAGATGACTGCATGTTCAAGGCCCTTGGTAGCCCCGCGGAACACTGGGTTGGCGTTCCCATATTCCGTGATAAAAACATCATAGGCGTAATGGTCTCGCAAAGTTATCAACCTCAACAAGCTTACAGTGAACACCAAATTGAGCTTCTTGAGGTGATGTCTTTGTACTTGGCAACAGCCATTGAACGTGTCAAAAAACGTGAATTGTTAGAATCTGAGGTGAAGATCCGTACACGTGCATTGATGCAAAGTAACGATGCGCTCAATAAAGAAATAGAACAACGTAAACGCGCACTGGAACGGCAACAAATTTTATTTAAGATTTCTGAATTGGCAACCCAGTTTAGTGATATCGATGATGTTTATAAACAAGTCCATAAGATTATTCGCTCCATCACCTTTGCCAATAACCTCTATATTGCTTTACATGACACCGGCTCCAACTGGTTGAGTTTTCCTTATTGTATCGATGAAGTCACAGAGTATCGCCCACGGCCTTTTGCCAAAGGCTACAGCGAACTGGTTATCACCACTGAGCGCAGTCAACTAATCGACACACAACGTGCCGCAATTTTGATAGATGGTGGCGTGGTGCAACGCCCTCCCGATTACGACGATTTAGAAACTGCCACCAGCTGGTTGGGTGCACCGCTCAAAACAGCCAAGGGAGTGATTGGTTTAATCGCCTGCCAAGCGTATAACCATGAGTACGAATATAATCATGAAGACGTTGAGCTGATTTCCTTTGTATCAAATCAAATAGCGTCAGTCTTACAGACGCATTTGGCTAATCAAGCACTCAAAGCAAGTAACCAAGAGCTGGAACATCGTGTAGCAGAAAAAACCAAAGCACTACGCCAAACAAATTTACATCTGCAAATGCAAATTGAAGAGCGTAAGAAAATTGAACAACAGCTCTATCATGATGCACATCACGATCCACTCACATCGTTGCCAAATCGCAGCCTCTTTTTAACTCAGCTTGAAAAGACATTACAAAAATATCAACGATATCCAGAGCATAACTTCGCAGTACTATTTATTGATCTCGACAAGTTTAAAGTGATCAATGATGAGCTAGGCCACCAAGCAGGCGATCAGTTTTTAATTTGGGTCAGTACGGCATTTTCAGAATGCATCCGAGAGCATGACCTACTTGCGCGCCTTGCGGGTGATGAATTCGTAATTTTACTCGATCACCTGACAGACAAACAGCAAGCTGAAGATGTTGCCAAGCGTTTAATAAGGGTAATGCAGCAGCCATTCTGTATGAAAGGCGTCTGCATGCAAAGTGGTGCGAGTATTGGTATTACTTACAGTAATAAAAATTACAAAAATACCGATGAGATTATTCGTGATGCTGATGCCGCTATGTACTATGCAAAAAATGCTGGGCGCGGCCGTTATGAGTTTTATCATCCATTACTCACTGCTGCTGCGAGTAGTACAAATAAACCCGAGGAACAGCATCACTTAACCGCCCTACCGACACACTTTAGAAGTACTGATATTGTTGATTTTACCAATCACTCATCACACATTATTACTTTAGAAGCTTTTGGCGAGCATCCAGTGTTGGGCAGTACCAGCTTTGATGTCTTGAAAAAATTTGCTGCAGCAAAGGATGAACACTTAGACATTGAGCTGGGGTTATTAGAAAAAGCGTTAAAGATTGCGCAAAGTTATGACCAAGACGTGTTATTTGCATGCTCAACAGTCATTTTGGAGTCCTCTGCTTTTTCGACATTAAAGCAAATGTTCAACAACAACGACACCCAGCTTTGCCTAATGTTTGATGAAAATGAAGTTAGATACGCATCCAGCGTACAGTTGGAAAACCTCAAAGAACTTCCACAATTAGGCGTCAACATTGGCCTCAACGATTTTGCCAAAGATCGTTGCGACTTAGCCTTTTTGAGTAGCATTGAATTTAAATATGTATTGCTGAGCTCTGTATTTAGTAAGCGTGTATTACAACAAAACAGTTACGACATTCAACTACAAGGAATTTTGGCAATAACTAAATTAAAATCAATTCAGGTTATCGCCAAAGGCCCTGCCATTTTGAACTTCAGAAGTTTATTAGAAAAACATGGACTAAAGCTGTTCTTTGGCAAACAACAAAACTTAAAGAGTGCTCGTCAAAACGTCACTGACATTGACGAGCAAGAAACTTTAACGTTTTAACATTGCGCGTAAATTGGCTACACGCGCTTGACCTTTTTCCATTCTCTCTGATTGTGATACCACCGCTTTTTTGCCTTCAAATTGCAAGTCATCTTGCGGTAACTCTTGAACAAAACGGCTCAGCTCTGGTGTTATTTGCTCACCGAACTGACGGCGACTTTTTGCATAAGTCAGGGTCAGTGTTTGCTGAGCTCGGGTGATCCCAACATATGCCAGTCGCCTTTCTTCTTCTACATTGTCTTCATCAATGCTGGTTTGATGTGGTAATAACCCCTCTTCCATACCCACCATAAATACATGCGGATATTCCAAGCCTTTTGAAGCATGTAATGTCAGTAGCTGTACAGCATCGCTTTCATCTTCTTCCTCGTTGCGCTCTAGCATATCTCTGAGTGTTAACTTCGTCACCACCTCAGACAAAGTCATCGGCGGATTATCAGCATCCCCCGTGAGCATGTCACTGATCCAGCGATATAGCTCAGAGACATTTTTCATACGCATTTCTGCGGCTTTTGCACTGGTTGAAGATTCGTATAAATACGTCTCATAATTAATCTCACGGATCATATCTTTAACGGCTTCAAGCGTATCGCCTCTCACCGCACGATCACTCAGCTCCACCACCCATCGCGCAAAGCCTGCTAACGCATTAAACCCTTTACCTGTCAGACGCTGTGTTAAGTCACTATCAAAACATGCCTCAAACAAACTGATATGCTTATCATTGGCCAAACTTCCCAACTTTTCGAGTGTCACGGGGCCAATTTCACGTCTTGGTGTGTTAACGATGCGTAAAAATGCATTATCATCATCTTGATTCACCAATAGTCGTAAATAAGCCATGATGTCTTTAATTTCACTGCGAGCGAAAAATGACATGCCGCCACTGATCTTGTAAGGAATACGGTTTGCCATCAAGGCTTTTTCAAATACCCGTGCTTGATGGTTACCTCGGTATAAAATCGCATAATCTTTATAGCTAGTGCGTTTCATAAACTTATGCGAAATAATTTCCGCCACCACTCGCTCAGCTTCATGTTCTTCATCACGGGTGGCGATCACACGCAGCGGATCGCCATACCCAAGCTCACTGAATAGCTTCTTATCAAATTCATGGGGATTATTCGCTATCAAGATATTGGCAGACTTCAATATGCGACCTGCACTGCGGTAGTTTTGTTCCAGCTTAATTAATCTAAGCCCCGGATAATCTTTACTCAATAGCACCAAATTTTGCGGTTTCGCACCACGCCATGAATAAATAGACTGATCATCATCGCCTACTACTGTAAACCGTGCGCGTTCACCCACAAGTAATTTAACCAATTGATATTGACTGGTATTGGTATCTTGATATTCATCCACCAGCAAGTATCTAAACTGATTTTGCCAACGCTCCCTCACGTCTGCTGAGCTACCAAGTAGTAAAGTAGGAACCATGATCAAATCATCAAAGTCTAAGGCGTTATAGGCTCTAAGCTGAGTTTGATAACGGGCATACAACTGGGCAAAGAGTGCTTTTTGCGGCTCACGTGCTTCTCTGATGGCACGCTCAGGTAATATCAGATCGTTTTTCCAGTTACCGATCTGCATCTTTAGCAAGTTAAGTAGATCTTTATCTTTTTCGAGCTCTTTTTCTGTCAACTCCGAAAGCAACTGATTAGTATCTTGGTCATCAAACAATGAAAAGCCTGGTTTAAAGCCTAGGGTTTTCACTTCCTTTTTAATAATGTTCAGTCCCAAAGTATGAAATGTTGAGATCCATAAGCCTTTTGCATCTTGTTTCCCAAGTGTCTGCGACACACGCTCACGCATTTCTTTGGCCGCTTTATTCGTGAAAGTCACTGCGGCGATATTGCGCGCTTTGTATTCACATTGCTGTACCAAGTACGCTATTTTATTCGTGATCACACGGGTTTTTCCTGAGCCAGCTCCTGCCAATACGAGGCATGGCCCACTAATATATTTGACGGCTTCATCTTGTTTGGGATTGAGTTTCATAAAAGGCGAGTACCCTGAGTAACTGGAACCGCCTAGTTTATCTTATTCATGCCACAATACCAATTTGCAATGTTTTGATTATGATTAAACATTAAGACGTTTAGATACGTAAGACAGATTAAAATGCGTTTATCGGCATAGAGGTTTACGGTAAGATAATGCGCATCAACTAGCTATAAGGCACTGACATGATAAACCCAGCAAAAATCGAAGAAATTGCCAAACAGATTTCAAGTAATATGCCACAAGGTGTGCGTAATTTAGCAGAAACTTTTGAAGCAAAAACCAAGCAAGCGATTCAAACTAAGCTGACAGAAATGGACTTTGTAAGTCGTGAAGAATTTGATATTCAAAGTAAAGTACTGATCAGAACTCGCGAAAAATTGACAGAATTGGAAGCCAAAGTTGCAGAACTTGAAGCTAAGTTGGCGCAACAAGACGACACTGAATGATCCTGTGCGTTACCAAGTGCACACAGACACATAACGCATGTGCTTGTGTGCCAAAACATCCGTTTTATTTATCAAGATGGCGAGTGACCAATGACAAGAGTGCTTGCTCATAACTAGATGATAAACACTGCTCAGAGTTAACCCCTAGTACCAGTTCATTCAGCAAACCATCCGCCAGTCCATATACCCAGCCATGCACCTCCAATTGCTGACCTCGCTGCCAAGCATCTTGTACGATACTCGTACGGCATACATTTCTGACCTGCTCAATCACGTTCAATTCACATAATACGTCACTGCGTTCAATCTCTGTAACTTCGCGTAAAAGTGCTTGATGCTTTTCTTTGATGTCAACAACGTGTCTCAACCAATTATCAATTAAGCCAAATTTGGCACCATCCAGCGCCGCTTTGACCCCACCGCACCCATAATGTCCCACCACCATGATATGGCTTACTTTCAATACTTCGACGGCGTACTGCATGACTGACAAGCAATTATGATCCGTATGAACCACCACGTTAGCCACATTGCGATGCACAAACAGCTCGCCAGGCATGAGATCGACGATTTCATTCGCAGGTACCCTAGAATCAGAGCAACCTATCCACAAGTAGTCAGGGTTTTGCTGCATTGACAACGTCTTAAAAAATGACGGATCACGGGCCTGTGTTCGCTGCGCCCATTGACGATTATTTTCCAACAAGTGTGCTAAATGGCTGGTATGGTGATGGCACATTCTTTTTCCTCTTAGCTACTGGCGTTTAGTCGCCTGTATCAGTAAATTCCTTGGTGTCAGTGACTTTTCACAAAACTGCTCAAGTGTCACGTCATACCCCTTGGCATGCAAATATAACACTCTATCCAGTACAAGCCACAATTCAATTGCGCGCCTAAAACCATGGCGAACTAACTCTATGCGTTCAGTCACTTTTTGCCTTTTTTCTGCCAGCATTAAATACCGCGGATAATCTATCTCAGCTGGTAATTCAATGCCTTTCTTTTGTGCAGCCCATGCACAGAAGTCAGCAAACTCTCCAGAGAAAACCGCTTTATTCACAGAGGGTACACTCACATAGTAGTCTGTTTGCGTGATCTCACGGCGCAGGGCATCAAAAGCCAAACGCCATAACACCTCTTTTTTGCGCACTTTGGCCACACGCGACGGTGCCGTCACGGTTTCTTGTAGTGCCAATTTCATGTCATTATGCGTTAAACGTACTGCACCACCTTTGCCTAACTCACTCATCGGCTGGTATTCTTCACTCGTAAACAAGTGATAACAACAAGGTGATAAGCTAATTCTCTCACACCCTGCAGCCGCAGCTTCACGCATAAAATTTTGATGCAGCTTGCCACATGCATGCAATGCCACCGCATGTTGCTGAGCTTTAAAATGATGACTTACAGGTTCACTCAGCACATCAGCACAATGAAAAGTCATATCTAATTTTTGATGTGCAGCACTTTGTGCACCTTGTTCACACAGATGTGCTTGTAACTCAATACTGTCCACATGAGGCACCCCCGTATAGGCCAAAATCCGACCCAAGTGCCCTTTACCTGCACACCATTCTAAAACCGGTAAATGACGTTCATTCAAAGCAGACACAAAATCTTGTAGCTGACCTACTTTTCTCCCCTTTATGCCATTACTCAGCCAAAAAGGCAGCTCAGGTCGATGGCGTTCAGTTAAGTGTATCTCTGTCAGTGTACTTATCTCAGCGAGCTGCGGAATATAATCTGACAGAGTCTGTTGCAACGCACTTTGATCCATATCTAACGCACTCAAGGTCGCTTCATCCAACCCCGATAGGTAGTCGTCTAATTCAGGCCAAGGCGTAACAAGATGATCAAAGGCAATCAGTTGCCAATATTGACGTGTTTCATGGAGCAGTCTATCGAGTGACTGGAAATGCGTGATATAAGACGAGATCATAAGCTTAATTAGTTACTACAAGTAATCACATTGTAAGCTATCTAAGTACCGATAGAAAACGCTCCTATTACCACGCTAATCCATCACGCGGTAATTTTTTCTTTGCAGTACTAAGCTCACATACATGGGAATACATAACACACTCATCACAATGGCTAAGATTAACATCCATGACCAGTTAATCTCTGTCATGTTTTCTTCAGAATATAAAAATTCACCCTTGTGCTCATGAAAACTGGCGATATCTAGATGATATAACTGTGCGATCCACTGCCAACGAGCTAACGACATATTTCCAATAGGGATCCCAGGCGCTTTAATGAAAGGCACTAACTTATCTGCTTCATTGGCTAACTCTTCAAAATTCTTTTCTGTGGCATACAGTTTTGTTATTTGTAGCGCTTCCTCCAAATTGGCCAATGCATAGCGCCACCCTTTTAGGCTTGCGCTACGAAATTTCGCAACCATATCAGGACGGTATTTATAAACATCTTCCGAGGTAAACAAAATATCTGCATACACATTAATGCCATAATGCTTAGGACAAATCTGTCGCGTTACGACCCCTTGCTGGACCATTTTGAAAGGCTCATTCGATACATACACTTGTAGCGCATCAAATTTACCTGCTTTAAAGTCTTCAAGAGGCGACATTCCTGAGTAAATAGGCAATTGGCTTACATCGATACCTGCTCGCTCTAAAATGAGCACTAACTCAGCCCCCTCAGTACGCCCCAAGTGACTAATTTTTTTTCCTTGGAAATCTTTCGGTGAATATATATCACTGTCGGCACGCACCATCCAACAATAAGGGGAAGATTGAAATATTGACGCCAGCGCAACCAATGGCTTGCCTTGCATACGCTGCTCGAGCAAACCGGAGTGAGTAACACCAAACTGAGCTTGTCCAGAAAGCACTTTAAATTGTTCATCAGGCTGGTGTTTTTGTGCTGAGGCAATATTTACATCCAAGCCTACTTGGCGATAAAAACCTTTTTGCTTGGCGACATAATAGCCTGCAAACTGAAATTGATGCACCCACTTAAGTTGAAGTGTCACCGGCTCTAGTGCTGATACACATGCACTAAAATACACAAATAAGACGACAAAGAAGCAACGGAACATAGGCTGTCCTTAATATATCCATCTTTGAATATAGAACCCCAAAGGTAGAAAAGACAGCAATCACAAGTCACTCAACTGACTTTAAGTGCATAGTCCTGATCAGATTGTAAATATTGAGAAAAACATGGGTTGTCCGTTTCGTCACAATAATCATACCCCAACCGGCCTAAATGCTCTTCAAATTTGGCATACTCTTGAGGCGACATTTCAAACCCTGCGAGGACATGACCTTTTGCCGCGCCATGATTACGATAATGAAACAAAGTGATATTCCACTCACACCCTAAAGTCTCTAAAAACCGCAATAAAGCCCCTGGGTATTCGGGAAATTCAAAACGCAATAATCGTTCTTGGATCTCTACCGGCGGTTTTCCACCGACCATGTAACGAATATGCAATTTAGCTAATTCATTATCTGATAAATCATTGTATTCATAGCCACTCTCAGAGAGGCTCTGCTTCAGCGCTTGAAGTTCCTGTGCTGCATTTCTCAGCCCTACACCGACAAAAATTTGCGCCTTGCTTGTGCCAGCAAAACGATAGTTGAACTCAGTGATAGAACGACCGCCCAAGGTTTGACAAAATTGCTTAAAGCTTCCCTTTTGCTCATCAATCGTCACCCCAAACAGGGCTTCACTTTTAGCACCTAAAGCGGTGCGCTCTGCAATATAACGTAATCGATCAAAGTTTAAATTAGCACCAGAGAGTACAGCAGCCAAAGACAGTGCAGACTCATCATGCTCAGAGCACCATTTCTTTAGCCCAGCTAACGCAACTGCGCCTGACGGCTCAGCGATTGCCCTCGTTTCTACAAATATGTCTTGTACTGCTGCGCAGATTTCGTCGGTTGAGACCAGTATTACTTCATCACAATACGTCTGCGCAAGTCGAAAGGTTTCTTCACCGATCCGCTTCACCGCAATCCCGTCTGCAAAACAGCCTACTTGCTCCAATTCCACAGGCGCACCTTGCTGCATTGCGGCATGTAAACACGCACTTTCCGTCGCTTCGACGCCAATCACACGTATATCAGGACGCAAAGATTTAATATATACCGCCATGCCGGCTAGCAGCCCGCCGCCGCCAACTGGGATAAACACCACATCTAACTTGTCTAATTGCTGCATCATTTCACGCGCAACCGTTCCCTGACCAACAATCACGTCTTTATCATCAAACGGTGGTACAAACACGCCCCCTTCTTGCTGACATATAGATTGCGCATATGTATTCGCTGCATCAAAGTGATGACCATGTAATACAACATGCCCACCCAAATTACGCACTGCATTCACTTTTATTTCTGGGGTCGTCACTGGCATAACAATGGTTGCCTGATGGCCTAGGTGGGCAGCACTCAGTGCCACCCCTTGCGCATGATTACCTGCTGACGCCGTGATCACATGAGAATGCGCAGGCAGTTGGCGCAACTTATTGAATGCGCCCCTGAGTTTGAAAGAATAAACAGGTTGTTGATCTTCCCGCTTCAGCCAAACTTGGTGCTTGAGCCGTTCTGATAACCCTTTTAAGTGACTCACATCCGTTTGCTTCACCAGAGGGGCCATATTCGCTTGGATAATAGCCCGAAAGTAATCTAGCTCTTGTGCCACCATCGCTAACTGAGCTCCTCTAATTTCTCTAAATCACGCACAGCCCCTTTGTCTGCACTGGTTGCCAGTAATGCATATGCTTTTAATGCTGGTGTCACGACTCGTTCGCGATCAACTGGCTTATACGCCTCTTTGCCGCGCGCAAGTTGCTTCTCTCTACGTAGAGCAAGCTCAGTGTCATCGAGTAACACATCAATGCCACGTGTATGTATGTTAATCGCAATCAAATCACCATTTTCAATCAATGCCAATGTACCTTCGCTCGCAGCTTCCGGTGAAACATGACCAATTGATAAACCAGAGGTGCCTCCAGAAAAACGGCCGTCGGTAAGTAGCGCACAGTCTTTATCAAGGCCCATAGACTTTAAGTAACTGGTTGGATAAAGCATTTCTTGCATGCCCGGACCGCCTTTTGGACCCTCATAACGGATCACCACGACATCGCCCTTTTTCACCTGACCACCCAAGATCCCCTCAACCGCATCATCTTGTGATTCATACACCACCGCAGGGCCAGTAAACTCCAACATTTCATCCACCACTCCAGCGCTTTTAACAATACAGCCATCAGGTGCAAGGTTGCCAGTTAAGACCGCAAGGCCACCGTCTTGACGAAATGCATGCTCAGCACTGCGAATACACCCGCCTTCTCGGTCTAAGTCTAATGTATCCCAACGGTATTCTTGGCTCATTGCTTGCGTTGTACGGATCCCCGCAGGGCCTGCACGGTAAAACTTTTGTGCTTTTTCATTACTACTGTCATTGGCATCCCAACGCGCCAAGACATCACCTAATGTGCCGCCCGCCACATGGCCTACATTCAGGTCTAACTTACCTGCTTTTGCCAACTCATTTAATATCGCCATGATGCCACCAGCACGGTGGACATCTTCAATGTGATACTGCTGTGTGGCCGGTGCGACTTTACATAGGAAAGGCGTATTTCTTGATAACTGGTCAATGTCCGCCATATCAAAATCCACTCCCGCCTCTTGCGCGGCAGCCAAAATATGTAATACCGTATTTGATGAGCCGCCCATCGCGATATCGAGTGTCATCGCGTTATTAAACGCCGCTTGATTGGCGATATTACGCGGTAAAACCGCTTCATTATCTTGGCGGTAATATTCATCACATAGCGCAACGATACGCTTTGCTGCCCCGTTATATAATTGCCCTCTGTCTTTATGGGTCGCAAGGGTCGTGCCGTTGCCTGGTAATGCCAAGCCTAGAGATTCAAGCAGACAGTTCATTGAGTTCGCAGTAAACATACCTGAGCACGAGCCACATGTTGGGCACGCAGAACGCTCAACCTGCTCAGAATCTTCATCACTGACCGTTGGATCCGCGCCTTTTACCATGGCATCCACTAAGTCCAACTTTAAATCGATGTCTGCAAGACGGGTTTTACCCGCTTCCATTGGCCCACCCGATACAAAAATAACGGGAATATTTAACCTCAAAGCCGCTAATAGCATGCCCGGTGTGATCTTGTCACAGTTTGAAATGCAGACCATGGCATCCGCGCAGTGTGCATTCACCATATATTCTACCGAGTCCGCGATGAGGTCCCTTGATGGTAGAGAGTACAGCATCCCGCCATGGCCCATGGCGATACCATCATCAATCGCGATGGTGTTAAATTCACGAGGTACACCACCGGCTTCACGGATGGCATCCGCCATCAAATCGCTCAGTTGGTTGAGGTGAACATGGCCAGGTACAAATTGTGTATACGAATTGACGACCGCGATCATCGGTTTGTGAAAATCTTCATCCGTCATTCCTGTCGCACGCCAAAGCGCTCTTGCGCCTGCTCGTTTGCGTCCTTCAGTCGTTGTTTTACTACGTAACTTAGCCATGTTGACCCCTTTTTATTTAAATACCGATGCTCGGTAAACCCTCATTCCCAAAAAATATATACCCTCAGTACTAGCTGTTTACGTAATCTAACCAGCCCTGAGGATCACTTGATTGCCCTTTAACTAAATCAAAATAGGCTTGCTGTAATTCTGCGGTGATAGGACCACGTTGACCCTCACCCACTTGAATTTGGTCAACACTGCGAACGGGAACCACCTCTGCCGCAGTCCCTACCATGAAAAATTCATCAGCAAGATACAGTGCCTCACGGGCAATCGGCTCTTCACGCACCTCATAACCGCGCTCTTTGGCTAGATGAATAATCGTGTCACGCGTCAAACCAGGTAAAATACAAGCGGTTGTGGGTGGTGTATAAAGCACACCTTTTTTAACCACAAATAAGTTCTCACCCGCGCCTTCACTCAAATAGCCATTCACATCTAGCGCAATACCTTCTACATAACCGTTGCGCTTTGCTTCACCTGAAATCAGCTGAGATGATAGATAGTTACCGCCGGCTTTCGCCGCTGTCGGCATCGTATTTGGGGCAAGTCGGCTCCATGAAGACACACAGACATCAACACCTTGTGCCAAACTATCTTCACCTAGATAAGCACCCCACTCCATTGCTGCCACAGTGACATCTGCGCGGTGTGATTTTGGGTTCAGTCCAAGACCAACATGCCCTAAGAAGGCAAACGGTCTTAAATACGCGTTGCTAAAACCATTTTCTTTTACTGCCTGCTTACACGCTGTTTTAATCTCTTCTTTTGTAAAAGGGATCTCCATGCGATAAATTTTTGCTGAATCAAATAACCGTTGAATATGGTCGTCTAAGCGAAAAATAGCCGGACCATTAGGCGTCTCATACGCCCTGATCCCTTCAAAGACTGAACTGCCATAATGCAGTGCGTGGCTCAAAACATGCGTCGTCGCTTCTTGATAAGGGATCATTTCGCCGTTGTGCCAAATTAATTCAGATGTTTGTGTCATTCTTTTAAACCTTAATTTTGTTATATTGCCTGCTGCTGTAATGTGTGCAAATCAACCGATTGCACATCCACTAGCTTATTTAATTGTGACGTTAATAGATAGATGGGCCTGTCACTATCTACCGTCATTTTGACGTGAAACAGTTCATCTTGGCCTTCCAATTGGAGCTGCATCAGACGAAACCCTCTGTGACGCGCCACACGAAGAAAACGCTCAACAGCCACGCTTTGATTTTTTACAGCTACAGTTAATTGATGTTTCATTGTGTATTCTCCGTTAACATTTCATCGTTTGCCGCGCCCGGCGGAACAAGTGGCCATACGTTTTCTTTATCATCAATACACGCATGCAAGATGTAAGGCCCTTCACTATTTACAAGTTGTTTAATTGCATCATCCACTTCTGATGCGTGGGTAATGGTTTGCCCTGGGATGCCAAAAACAGCAGCAAGTTGCACAAAGTCAGGGTTGTCAGATAAATTTGTTTCACTGTAACGTGCTGAGAAAAATAGCTCTTGCCACTGCCTCACCATACCTAACCTCTGGTTATCTAAAATCACAATCTTCACCGCAAGATTGTTTCTTCTGATGGTGGCCAGTTCCTGAATATTCATCATGATTGAGCCGTCGCCAGATACGGTTATCACCATGCTGTCTGGTCGTGCTATTTTGGCGCCAATGGCAGCAGGTAAACCAAATCCCATGGTACCTGCACCACCGCTACTGAGGTGATTACTTGGGTGGGCAAATTTCATATGCTGTGCGACCCACATCTGGTGCTGACCAACATCACAGCACACCACGGTATCGCTAGGGACATCCTGGCTGAGCTTATTCAGTAGATAAGGTGCAAATACTTTCTCTCCTGGGTAATCATATCGCCATGCATGTTCTTGTTTCATGCGGCTAATATGCGCTCGCCATGCTGCAGGGGCCAATACGCCTTGGAGCAAAGGTAAAGAGGTATTCAAATCCGCCACCAATGACGCTGCTGCAGGCTTACGTTTTCCAATCTCTGCCGCATCGATGTCAAGATGTATCACTTTTGCTTTTGAAGCAAACTTAGCCAAATTACCGGTTACTCGGTCGTCAAAGCGCGCGCCGATACATACCAATAAATCACATTCTTGTACCGCCAGATTTGCGGCTTTAGTGCCGTGCATTCCAAGCATGCCCAAGTCATATTCGTACTCAGGCAATACACTACCAAGGGCTTTTAAAGTCGACACCGCTGGCATATTGGTCTGTGCCAAAAATGCCATCAATGCGGGCTGTGCATCAGCATTTTGTACACCACCACCTACATAGGCAACGGGCTTTTGCGCATTGTTAAGCAACTCATTTGCTAAATTTAACTCATGTAAAAGAGGTGCATCCTGCTCTTCGCTGTGTGCAGACCATGGCGAAAACGACACCAGAGCTTGTTGAATATCTTTCGGAATATCAACCAAAACAGGGCCAGGGCGGCCCGAGACAGCCAAATGCATCGCTTGCTGCAATACCTCAGCTAACTCTTCCGGACGTTCGACCATAAAGCTGTGCTTTGTACATGAAAGAGACATGCCCAATACATCCACTTCTTGAAACGCATCAGAGCCGATCGCCGCGGTTGGTACTTGGCCTGTAATTGCCAACAATGGAACTGAGTCCATCATAGCGTCCGCCAACGCTGTGACGAGGTTCGTTGCGCCTGGTCCTGACGTCGCAAAGCACACACCTAACTTACCTGTACTACGCGCATAACCAACGGCAGCGAATCCAGCTCCTTGCTCATGGCGAGTTAAATAATGCTTCAGTGGTGCACCATAAAGCGCATCATAAATCGGCATAATGGCCCCGCCGGGGTAGCCGAATACATCTGAAACACCTTGCTTAACAAGGATATCAATCACCATCTGTGCGCCTGTCATTGTTTTGCTCATTGCCCTTTGCTCTGTTTTTTTGCCCTTAAACGAAAAAGCCCCCCGAACTTTTCAGTGCGGGGGGCTCTTAGCTGATTCTTTTCTTACAGCACTACGAAGCCCCCGCGGTAATAATAATCACCACGTTGATAATCACGACTAGTAGTTTTGCTGTTAGTAACATAAACTTTAACCTAAAAAATAAACTGTCTTCATAAACATTCAACGGCAGACAATATCTCTCTGCCCGTTCTTTATTCTATTAGTAACCCGCCACAGCCGCCAAGTCAACCATAAAAACTATGCCAAATAACTAGTCAAAAACACTAAAAAAAGAAAATAAATCCCGAAATGGTCAACTTAAAGGTTAAATAATTCAACCCACCTTAAATAACCTCTGATACAGATGAACGTCTTCAGAATATTGAAGACAATTATGCACATCATATTTTTGTATTAAATTTTTGTGATTTACTTCTTTAATTGATTATGATGTCCACTCTAAGACATAAAAGGACCACAGCTGTGAAACAATTATTGCTCCTCAAATTACACTTATCATTTTGCTTTATGTTGCTTTTTAGCGCCGTAAGCTATGCGTCCCCTGCGCTTTGGAGTGTCGAAAAAAACGGAGTGACATCTTATCTTTTTGGCACTGTCCATGTCGGAGATCCGAGCATGAAAGGACTGCCTGAAAAAGTAAAAAATGCCATAAAAAAATCGGAAAATACGGTTGTGGAGATCGATATAAGCGCCTTGTCTCCTTTTGAAATTCAAAATAAGACGGCGGCATTTATCGCAAACTCCAACAGCCGACCTCTCCAAAAAGCCCTATCTAGTGAAGTCTACCAACAATTAAAATCTTACTTCACAAAACGTAATATCAATATCGTACTGTTTGATAATATGCCTGTATGGGCTGTGATACTCACGGTCGTGCAACTAGAATATCAACAAGCAGGGTTTACAGATACTTACGGCATAGACAAGCAAGTTATTGCGTATGCACAAGAGCACAACAAAAACATCCAAGCACTCGAGCTATTTGAACAACAGCTAGAAATGTTCAGTCAAATCGCCCTTATGAGTGATGAAATGGTTTCTCAAACACTTACTCAAATGCAAGATGCAGACGCTTTCATTGCCGAGATGGTTGATGCTTGGAAAACAGGTGATGACAAGAAATTAAATCAATATTACAAGTTGAGCTTTGACGGTTCAAAATATGCTCGCTTAGCAGAGCAAATTTTGGTTGTCGAACGAAATCATACCTGGGTACGTACTTTGCTGCCTAAAATGAACAAAAAGTCTCATTTTATCGCTGTTGGTGCGCTTCACCTGCCTGAAAAGCATGGTTTAATTGCACTTCTAGAAGCGCAAGGGTTTACCATTAAACGCATCTAACAATTTGGTGGTGAGCCCTAATATCAGACGACTCACCACACACTTTTCTGCCGCTCAGTAACAAACATAAAGGCTTTATGACGTGTTGCTCACAGCAGAAGGCATAATTAACATTTCGACTTTTTCTTGCAATGCCTTCATATCAACGGGTTTATACAAATGTGTGTTAGCACCTAATTCGTACACACGACTCACGGCTTGCTCAGATGTATTTGCAGTAAGGACCAAAATAGGTACTTCTAAACCAAGATTATGGCGTATCATTTTTATCGCCGTAAACCCGTCCATAATCGGCATATTTAAATCCATTAATATGAGGCTAAAGTCCTGCTTTTGTAACTCCGAAAGTGCTTCTTGACCATTCACCACATGGATGACTGATAAACCTAATTTTTCTAATAAAGTCACCACAACTCGGGCGTTAAGCAGGTTATCTTCCACTAATAACGCAGGTGCACCTCTTTGAAGTTCGGTGGTATTATGCATCGATTGCTGAACAACGGTCACCGGCAACTCTAACAAAACACGTGTACCATGAGGTTCATTGTCAGTAAAAATAATTTTGCCTCCCAGCATAGTCACTATCAGCTGCGCCCTAGTGAGACCTAACTGCATACCTTGATAGTTCTCTTCCTCGTCAATACTTGCTTGTGACTGCGCAATGCCAGGGCCTGTATCACTTATCACACAACGAAATAAACCTTCACCACTTTTCGTTACCACACAGTTAGCTTCCAAGCTGACTTCACCATATTCTGTGAACTTCACTGCATTATCTAAAATCTGTCCAACCAGCCACGCAATGCGGTTGTGATCACACTCAACTGGCAACGGTAACCCTTCACCTAGTTCAGCGTTAAACAACAGCGACTTTTGTTGTAATAATGGTTTATATATTGCCAAAGCGTGAGATATTGTCTCTGAAAGACACGCCACTTTGCTATCTAGTTTAATTTCTTTTTGTTCAGACAATACGTTGTAATCATCTATTGATGATAACAGGATATTCAATTGCTTCGCCGCATGATCAACAACATCTAAATGTTCTTTATGACTCGATTCTTTATACAAAGTGAGGTAGCCCATAATGGCTTGTAATGGTGTGCGCATTTCATGGCTCGCTCGAGCTAAAAACTCACTTTTACTGCGCTTTAACCGATTTGCTTCCAACCTTAGTTTCTGCAGGTGCGTAATTTTCTTCTGGATACTTTTTTCCATTGGATAAAAAATCCACCGCGCCTCAAGTAGCAAAATCAGTAACCCAAAAATCCAGATAACCAACTCTACATTTTGTAATTTTTTTACTTTGTCCGTCGCAACCAATTCATGCAGCGTCACGGCTTGATCTAGCAAAACCAGTAACTCACTTGCTCGCGACTGTATCTGTATTAACTTCTCTACTTTTAACTGTCCCAGCAGAGCTTGTTTATGCGCTGCGGTTACTAATGCAATGTATTCATCTACTCGCGCAGCCAAGGCTGCAGGAGGTTGAAAGTAAAAAGTGAGCAGATCTGCTGATAAATGAACATATCGATTGTCAGACTGTTGCAACAAAAAAGCCTGATTTTCTGCCATCATGTTCAAGGCATCCCGCAGTGCTTGTTGCTCATCAAATGTGCCAGGGTGCTGACGAATATATTCAGCGCCCAATAATAATGCTGTTTTTTGCGACAACATTCTTTGCATACCTGCGGTATTAATAACGCGAGCATTGGCCGATTGTTGAGATAATAAAATCTGCATCGTTGCCATTGCTGTGGTGATCACAATCACCATAATTGAAATCGCAAGTATGTATCTAAAACGAAATGTTTTCAGTATTTTAAGCAACCGATTGCCTCCTTATTGGATGCAAAAACACAGTAATTGAGCACACAGCTTTTATACTCAAGTGTAGCTTAATTTTCATCTTTTACAGTTTGAAGCTTGACACCTAGATGGCTGAAATGTTTCAATCCCCGCTGACCCTAATATCGCAAAATAGCATCACATGCTGTTTTGAGGGCTGGAAGAGGTGCGTTATTCAGGTAGCTAGATTGAGGAGAGCAAACTCCAATGACATCGAGTGAGGGGAATTAACGCCGAGAAGAAGTCACTTTTGCTAAGTGATTTTTTCGGGCGCTTGGGCTGAATCCCAACGACTGTCACCAACATATTTGGTGGAGAGCTTCTGGTCTTAGAAAGATAAGGCCATGCCTTTTTCTATTTAAGTCCATTGCTCTTCGAATTTTAATTGTTCGGAAGCTGGGCTATCACTTCATACCCCAAACCACCGAACAGCATTTAAGTTCGGTAGAGATGAAATCTAAATACAACTTATCTGACTACCCGTTATGGACAGCGCTTGTTACGCCGTTCGACGATAATAATCATGTTGATTTTGCCACTTTGGCGCAACTCGTGCGCGCGCAGCAAGCAGCTGGCAATGGCATACTTTTACTTGGGAGCACAGGCGAAGGCCTTGCCTTATCTCAGCAAGAGCAGCGTGATATCGTACGATTTGTCTGTGAGCTATCACCGACGGTGCCTTTAATGGTTGCCATTGGCGGCTATGATCTTGCACTACAACTAGATTGGGTTGAGTTTTGTAATTCTCAGCCAATTGACGCATTTTTAGTTGGTTCTCCATTGTATGCAAAGCCCGGAAACGTTGGTCTTACACATTGGTTCAAGACACTCTTGGATGCCAGTCAGCACCCATGCATGCTCTACAACGTACCAGGACGAAGTGCTGTCGCGATTAGCCCAAATGTCATTGAAAACTTGTCTTCACATCCAAACCTATGGGCACTTAAAGAGGCAAGTGGAGATATCGCAACGTTTGAATCTTTCCGTAAGGCGTCTCCAGAGCTTGCTATATATAGCGGCGATGATGGGCTGATGCCTTACTTTGCACAAGCAGGCGCCGCAGGTCTGGTGTCTGTTGCAGCTAACGCGTGGCCGCAGCAAACCGCGGAATTTGTCCAGCGCTCATTAGCAGGTACTTTCCCTAATTTATTTACCACGTGGACAGACGCAGTAAATAGCTTATTTAGTGTTGCTAATCCAATCCCAGTCAAAGTCCTAATGCATTTACAAGGTCAACTGGAAACACCGCGTCTGCGCCCACCACTGACACACTTAGAACTCAGTGACACCACATTTATTAAAACCGCAAATTCAACAATTTTATCTTGGAGTTAAGGAAGTATCATGAGCTGGTTAACCCTATTAAACAATCTAGAAAATGGCACTGTTCGCGCAGCAACGCAGGATGAACAAGGCAACTGGCATGCCAATGTCGAGGTCAAAGAAGGTATCTTAGAAGCATTTAGAAATGGCACTAACACCGAGTACCCTGGTGGCTTCGTTGATAAAGACAACTTAGCACCACAGGGCTTTGCCGCAGAAGCAGGTGTACGTATGGTACCCGGTGGCAGCAGTGTTCGCCGTGGCGCATACGTAGCACCTGGCACCATTATCATGCCACCTGCATATGTAAATATCGGCGCTTACGTAGACGAAGGTACCATGGTTGACAGTCATGCTCTGGTTGGTTCATGTGCCCAGATTGGTAAAAACGTACACCTTAGTGCCGCTGTGCAAGTAGGTGGCGTATTAGAGCCAGTCGGTGCCAGCCCAGTGGTTGTAGAAGATGATGCATTCATTGGCGCAGGCTGCGTGCTTGTTGAAGGTGTTGTTGTCAAAAAAGGCGCTGTACTTGCTCCTGGTGTTCGTCTATCTGCCAGCGTTCCTGTCTATGATTGTGTCAATGAACGTACTTTAGACAAAGGTGAGGCAATCCCTGAAAATGCCATCGTGATCCCAGGTTCGCGCCCAGCTAAAGGTGAATGGGCTCAACAGCAAGGACTTAGCTTATCTTGTGCTTTGATCGTAAAATATCGCGACGAACAGAGTGACGCATCCCTTGAGCTTGAAGAGGTGCTTCGCTAATGTCCACCTTGAGTACGCCAGTCAAAAATGCCATTACATCGCTGACACAAAGCCAGCATGAGCCATTTTATCTTTACGATTTAGATGCATTGAGCGGCCATTTAAAGCTTTTAACGGAGCAATCCGTTGTAAAACTTTGGTATGCAGTCAAAGCAAACCCATTATCCAGCGTCATTCAAACGTTAGATAAAGCGGGTTTCAACTTTGATGTGGCCAGCAGCGGCGAGCTACAGCAAGTGCTGGCGCAAGGCATTGATGCAAAGCGCGTACTCAATACTGGACCTGCAAAGTCTAAACACCAAATTGAGACTTTTTTAACCCAAGGCGTAAATACCTTTGTTGCGGAAAGTCTTAATCAAGTCGCTTGGCTGCAAGACGCAGCCCAGCGACACAATACGGCACTGCGTATCTTATTACGTGTTCAGTTACGTTGGCCTGACAATGAAAAAAACCCACTTGGCGGAGATAGCCTAACGCCATTTGGCTTAGGTGCACAAGAATGGGGGGCACTCACAGTGAGTGACTACCCGAACCTAGATTTTGTCGGTTTACACATTTTCCAATGGGGCAATATGCTTGAAGCTGAAAAACTTGCTTCACTTTGGCAGCAAATGGTTGACCCATTAATGACACTTGCACAGCAGCTCAAGATAGATCTGCGTGTATTGGATTTAGGAGGCGGGTTAGGCATTCCATACGCTGACGGGCAGCCTCATATTGATTGGCCGACAATTTTACGCAGTTTAGAGCACATAAAAGCACAAACAAATATTGATGAACTTTGGATGGAGTTAGGCCGCTACGCCGTCGGAGAGTGCGGCTATTATGTGAACCCAGTTGTCGAACAAAAGCAGAACTATGGTAGCAACCAGCTCATTTTAGCAGGCGGTATCAATCATATACTTCGCCCAGCTGTCACTTCTCAAGCTTTTCCAGCGACCCTATTGCGCGAAAGTACAAGTGCTACAATCCCCTATACCTTGCATGGCCCACTATGTACCGCACTGGATCACTTAGGTGAGCACAGCTTACCCTGCGATATTAATGAGTATGACTGGGTTGTCTTTGGTCAATGCGGCGCATATGGATTTACAGAAAGTATGCCTTACTTTTTATGCCATACCCTCCCGAGTGAATATATTTATCAATCCGGCCAAGTTCGTTGTATCAGACCGCCATTAACACCAGAGAACTACTTGAGGTAACTATGAACCAGATAACTCAAACTTCCATTCAAGTTGCAGAGCTGGCAAACGGGCAAGCCATGTCAATTCCAGTATTTACGATTGGAGATGACACTCAGGGTCCTAAAGTTTATATACAAGCCAATATGCATGGTGCTGAAGTACAAGGTAATGCGGTTATCTATGCCTTATTAGAAAAACTAAAAACAGTGCATATATCCGGCTCCATCACCTTAGTCCCTTACGCTAACCCCATCGGATGTAATCAAAAATCAGGGGAATTTACGCTAGGTAGATTTGACCCAATTACAGGAGAAAATTGGAATCGTCTTTACCATGACCATGGACACCTTGTAGAGGATTTTGCATCACGTCATGCCCAATCAACCGAGCAAGAGATCCGCAGCGAATTTAAAAAGCTGTTAATTGATAAAACAGATGAGCTGCTTGCTAGACCAATGCATGCAATGAAAACGGGCAAACGCATCGCGGTCAATTTACAGCGCCTTGCCCACGAAGCTGACTTCGTTTTGGATTTGCATACAGGCCCTGTGTCCTCCAAGCACTTGTATTGTCCAGAGTATGCACAAGCAAGCGCACATTATTTTAATATTCCGCACACCTTGCTGATCCCCAATGAATTTGATGGTGCCATGGATGAAGCGTGTTTCTGCCCTTGGTGGAAATTAAGCGAAGCGCTTGCACAACATGGCAAACAGTTCGACGTATTAAACGAAGCATTCACCGTAGAGTTGGGTTCTCAAGAACACATTGATCTAAACGAAGCTCAGTGTGATGCCGAGAGCATCCTCAGCTACCTGACACATAAAGAGGTGATTTTAGAGGGCGGTTATCAACCGCAACCTATCACACGCTATGCCTGTTATCTAAAGGATTACACCGCATTTTATGCGCCTATGGGTGGCATGGTGGAATACCAAGCACCGCTAGGTGGGCACATTAAAGCAGGCGACACGTTAGTGAATATTTTAAGAATGGATAAATACGCTCAAGGTGAAGCGTTGAACCCAATCACATTTAATAAAGATGCAATCGCTATCTTACATTTCGCTTCTGCCAGTGTGAACCAAGGTACTGAGTTATATAAATTGTTCACCAACTACTTTGAACTATAAAGAATTGCGTGAGAGTAGGTAGGTCTCAGACTTACTTGCTAAGGGGGGTGACTTGTCATCCCCCTTTTTCCTACCTGGTTGAGCGACGTCACAAGCCTGTTTATTCCTCTCATTAATACAGCGTAGTTATTTGAATTTATATCACTTTACACAAGAACAAAAAACAACCAACCCAGTGCTGAATTAATAATGTTTGCTTAAAGGAATTAAAGATGAAAATGCAAATCAACAAAAAGCACTTAAAAACACTTTCACAAGACAAATATTTGCTGCCCGGAGACAATACTCCCCATATCGCTGGCGGGACAGGCTCTTGGCCAACGCCAGCAACAACAACTGTTCGAGCTAGAACTTGTCCTACCGGAGATGCCTGTAAAACAAATCAAGGGGTTTACTGTGTAACACGTTAGCCTCACATTAAATGCAAAAAAGCCAAAGCATGATAGACATGGCTTTGGCTTTTAAATACGTTCAGTTGCTAAAATTATGGACGAGGAATAAAACCCACTGCATCATAAACAGCTTTAAGTGTTTTTTCCGCTCGCTCACCGGCTTTTTCAGCACCACTGCGCATAATATTGTCTAATAGCGCTTGGTCAGAACGGATCTCACGGAAACGCGCTTGAATAGGCTCTAACATTTCTACAACTGCTGCTGCGGTGTCTTTTTTGAGGTGTCCATACATTTTGTCTTCGTACTCAGGTACTAGTGTATCAATTGAACGACCTGTAGCCACTGACAGTAATGTCAATAAGTTAGATACACCTGGCTTTTCTTGGCGGTCGAAGTAGATACGAGCTTGCTCATCAGAATCAGTCACTGCTTTTTTCAGCTTTTTCTCTATCTTTTTCGGCTCGTCTAACAACATAACAAACGCATTTGGGTTGTCATCTGATTTAGACATTTTCTTTGACGGATCTTGTAAGCTCATTACGCGAGCACCAAATTCCGGAATATAAGGCTCTGGTACTTTAAACACCTCACCATAGATGTTATTAAATCGAGTAGCAATGTCACGTGTCAGCTCTAAGTGTTGCTTCTGATCTTCACCTACTGGCACTTGATCAGTCTGATATAACAGAATGTCTGCCGCTTGCAATACAGGATATGAGAACAAACCAACATTCACATTATTAGAGTGTTTAGCTGACTTATCCTTAAACTGTGTCATACGATTCAATTCGCCCATTTGAGCATAGCAGTTCAGCACCCAACTTAGCTGCGCATGCTCTGGTACTTGTGATTGCACAAACAAAGAAGATTTATTAGGGTCAATGCCGCAAGCGGTATACATTGCAATGCCATCCAATACACGTTCACGTAGAACCGCGGGATCTTGGCGTACAGTTAAAGAATGAAGATCAACTAACATAAAGAAACAATCGTGATCTTCTTGTAGCTTAAGCCACTGGTTTATGGCACCTACGTAATTGCCTATAGTCATACCACCGGTTGGCTGAATGCCACTTAATACTACTGGTTTTGTCATCTTGTTCCTTTATATCAATTCAGGTTTGCTAAAAATAGGAATTATATCTGAGAACTGCTCACAGAGGTACTGTGGATTAAACTGCGAGAGTGTTTCTCCCTGATTATATCCATAATTCACTGCAATCACAGGTATCTGTGCATGTTGTGCAGCTAAAATATCGCTCTTAGAGTCACCTATCATAATCGCTTGCTCAGCGTTTATACCCAGCTGTTCGCACGCCAGTTGCAACAAGTCAGGGGCAGGCTTTTTGTTTCCATCATCACCACATACAATAACATCAAAATGCTTTGCAATGTTAAGCTTTTGCAATAACTGTAAGGTAAATGCTCTATTTTTATTAGTCACTAGTGCTTTGGGCAAAGTGCCCAGCTCGTACAACCCAATTTCAACTCCGGGGTATAACTCTGCATACTCGCCGACTAACTCCTGATAGTGTACTTTAAAACGCGCGATGGCTTGTGTGATTAGTACCTCGGATAGATCAGGGTTAATCTCTACATGGCAACTCAGCCCGCGTTTGACTAACACATCAATGCCATTGCCAACCCATTGTTGCACTTGCCCTTGAGATACGACTGGGAATGCCACATCAGAAAGTGCTAAGTTCAGTGCTAAATGCATCTCTTTTACGCTGTCGACCAACGTCCCATCTAAATCAAATAAAATGCCTGACACACTCATTAACGTACCTTCGCTAATTCTTGACGCATAGCATCAATCACTTTTTTATAATCTGGTTGATTGAAAATAGCAGAACCTGCAACAAACATGTCAGCACCAGCCGCAGCGATTTCTGCGATATTCTCAACTTTCACACCGCCATCAACTTCGAGGCGAATTTTTTTACCTGAAGCCTCAATGCGCTCTTTAACTTGCTTCAACTTATCCAGAGTGCTGGGAATAAAGCTTTGCCCACCAAAGCCTGGGTTTACTGACATTAATAAAATCTGGTCCACCTTGTCCATCACATAATCTAAACATTGTAATGGCGTTGCAGGATTAAGTACTAAGCCAGCTTCACAGCCAAGTTCTTTTATCAGTGCAAGGCTACGATCAACATGCTCGCTTGCTTCTGGGTGGAAAGTGATAATATCAGCGCCAGCTTTTGCGAAATCGGGGATCAACGCATCTACGGGTTTAATCATCAAATGCACATCTATTGGAGCTTTAATACCGTAATTTCTTAGTGCCTCACAAATCATTGGACCAAATGTTAAATTCGGTACGTAATGATTATCCATTACATCAAAGTGCACGACATCAGCACCTGCTGTAATAACCTTCTCCACATCTTGCCCTAAACGAGCAAAGTCAGCCGATAAAATAGATGGCGCAATTAAAAATTCAGATTGTGCATTCGCTAATGACATGAGATCCCCTTAAAATTTGCTGTCGCGCTACTTTAACTCAAATAATAGATAAATACACGGCTAAGCTCTGTACCAATTAGATACAATCCAAAGAGAAAATTGACAAATAGATTGTTTAATAAATATCCATAGTGTACTATTTATAGATAGCTAATCGCTGAGGGGATAGTTATGGCAACATGGCTTCAAACACGGACAGTATTGTTGGCAACCGCGGCTGTGGTTTCGATAGGTGTATTTTCTTTTGGTAATGACGACATCGAAGTGACACAGGCCAGCCAATGTGAGTGCAGCAGCGCGACTTATAATTATAATGAACAACATTGTAAGCGCGAGGCACACACAAGCTGGTATGCGTGGTTAACTGGTGGTAGTAGTAATGCACAATTTCACTACCTCGATTTATTAGAGTTACTAATTGGCTCTGATGACCAGCAAGACAGTTCTAGCATTTCTGATATCTAGTCAAAGCAACAGGACGCATCATGATGACTTTATTGAGCATCTTCCAGAGCGTCCTCGCTGCTATGTTTGGCGTGCAAAGCAACAAGAAATATCATCACGACTTTAAGAAAACGAACTTTTGGCCTTATGCAGTGGTTGGTACTGTGTTTGTTATACTATTCGTGGTTGGTTTAATCATACTGGTAAATAGCGTTATCTCGGTATCACAAAGTCATTGACTGCGAACAGGTTCTTTTCCCTTACTATATAAAGCCATCAGTTCATTAACCTTATTTCGTGCATTGCCTTTAGGGCTAATTGTTCTTTTGACTTGAATGACGTCTAACGACGCCTCACTGTAGATCTTTCTCGTCCACACAGTATCATGATTTGAAATTAATACTGGTTTATCAGTATCAAATGCAGCTTTTTCCGCTAAATTCGCCAGTTGGGCCTGATCGTCAAGGTTAAACCCTTCTTTAGCATAACTTGTAAAAGACGCAGTCTTGCTGAGGGGCACATAAGGTGGATCGCAATATATCACTGAGTTTTCAGGCAAGCGCTTAAATACCTGCTCATAGCTTAAACACGTGAATGTTGCATTCTGCGCTTTGGCAGCAAAATGATACAGTTCATTTTCAGGAAAATAAGGCTTTTTATATTTACCAAAAGGGACATTGAAAATGCCTTTAAGATTATACCGGCACAAGCCATTATAACCATGTCGATTCATGTACAGGAATAGGATAGCACGCTCATACACGTCGACACATTCGTTAAACTGTTTGCGATACTCATAGTACGCTTCAGCACAGTTATTCTGATCAACAAATAACTTTTTTGCATCACTGATAAACTCATCAGGCGCACGCTGAATTTCTTTGTACAGGTTGATCAGATCGGCATTAATATCATTCAAAATATAGCGTTTAAAATCACTGTTTAAAAACACAGAGCCAGCGCCCACAAAAGGCTCAACTAAGGTATCAGCCTCACTGTTCGCACTGCGTAATCGTTTAGTGATCTCTTCCACTAAACTATATTTTCCGCCTGCCCATTTAAGAAAGGCTCTGGTCTTTTTTTGCATGATCGATCTAATTACCCAAAAGTAGCGGGATTTTACACTATTTTTTTTACTGTGACTGTTGGATTTGCTGCTTTATTTGAGAGATCCGTTTAAAAAAGGGCTTCGCGGCTAATAAATCCCTGCTTAGCTTGCTTCGTGCTGCCTTCGCATCATCAAGTTGTGCAAATGGTGCTAATGTCACAAACCACCATGTACGCCCACTCCTAATCACCTGTGCTACCTTTACATTGTCCAAAGCATGCTGTTGGATGAAATCCACTGCTACCTTCTGATCGGTCACAGCGAGCAGTTGTATACTCCATTCCGTGTCAGCCCTTAATAAGAACCAACTATTGTCATTAACGGACAAGGCAGCTGCTTCTCTGGTCAACTTTTCCCGATCAGGCTCACTGTCAGGTCGCTGATCGAGTTGCAAGCCTTCTTGTAATGCATTTGATTCATTTGAAACCGTTTCTACAATAGGCATATCGGATAACTCAGGCTTACTGATGACCTGAGGGCTTGTAATGCCATTTGGCGCTGTCGGCTTTGCTGTCTCTACATTGTGTGATTTTTCAGTTTCAGTGACTAACGGCTCTGATAACAATGCACCTAATATAGCAGATACCTCTTCAGTGTTTTTTTCTTCAGTGTCGTCCTCAGAAAGATGTGAAGATGTAAATGAAGGTGTACTCTCAACCTGAGTTGATTGCGCTTCTAAAACTTGCTGTGCCTCAAATACTGTCGGCTCTGTCACAACAACCGCCGTCTGCTCAGATACAGCTCGCTTCGTCTGCAATAAATCGAGTAATTGCTTATTGTATAAAGCAGCAATCAAACACAACGATAAGATCAATGAAAAAGCAACAATAAAGAAGTGCTTCTGCTTTCCCTTTGAAGGCATATTCGCTCTCAGGTCAAGTTGCTGGTCATCTTGTTGCCAATCAAGTAAAACGCTTGGGTTTCCATGCGCTTCAGATACAAATGTTGAAAAGATAGGATCATCATCCGAAGGCAACTCTGGAAAAAACATTCTCATTAGTTGCTTCGATTCAAAAAGTGACAATGGCTCTAAATGAATATCCAGTGCATTTGGCAGCATATTCGGAGCTTGTGCCGTCACTAAGACATAAAGTGTGTTGGGTGCACGTACAACCAAGTTTTGCAACTCAGTAATTAGTTCATCACTCAAGTGCCTGGCACCATCAAGCACCCATAAGCACGGTCCTGCAGGCTGCTCACTATTGAGCACAAAGAAGTTTTCTGTCAGGGAAAGCTTTTGATCCACTAATGGTGCACGGAAAGTATGTTCCATCAGCTGGCGCACCACATCTACATCTTTGGAGTGTGCGCTTAATTGAATAAAAGCCTTGGAGAAGTCGCTATATTTATCGGTTATAAAACTTTCTGCTAGGTAACTCTTTCCTAAGCCAGAGTTACCAACTAAACAAATTAAGCTCTGCCCATATTCAAATTGCATTGCAATTCTATCAACCAAGGCAGCACGACTCGGCAATATTTGTGACTGCATTACTGCCCTATTAAATGACCCACACTGTCATCAGACACATCATCTACCAAGGCACACACGCCCATTGATGTTGGCAATATGAATCTTATTTTGCCTTTTTTGTTCTTTTTATCCTTACGCATATGATGGATAAACTGCTCAGCAGTCATATCTTTAGGGGGAGCTGTTGGTAAGTCATATTGTTTAAGTAAAACACACACACGTTCAACTTCTTGCTCAGATATATCGCCGCGCTGCTGCCCTAATGCCATTGCCAACATAATACCTGCCGCGACAGCTTCGCCATGTAACCAGTTGCCATAACCCATTTGCGCTTCGATAGCATGACCAAATGTATGACCAAGATTTAATAACGCACGCAGTCCGGCTTCTTTTTCATCTTTAGCAACGATTTCAGCTTTGATCTCACAACAACGATAAATTATCTGATTCAAGCTGGCAGTATCTAGCGACTTTAAACGCCCTGCATTCTCTTCAAGAACAGTTAGAAAATTTGCATCATATATCAAACCATATTTGATAACTTCTGCCATTCCGGCAGCAAACTCTCGTGCAGGTAATGTTGTCAACGAATTAGTATCTATAAATACAGCTTTTGGTTGATAAAATGCACCAATCATATTTTTCCCCAAGGGATGATTGACCGCTGTTTTTCCACCAACTGATGAGTCGACCTGAGAAAGTAATGTGGTAGGTATTTGAATAAATGGCACGCCGCGTTGATACGCTGATGCTACAAACCCGGTTAAGTCACCAATTACCCCCCCACCTAAAGCGATTAAACACGTATCTCTACCGCAATTATGCTCAAGTAAGAATGCACAGATCTTCTCAAACCATTCGAGTGATTTGTACTGCTCACCATCTGGGATAATAAAGTGTAAGGGGGATAAATCTCTCAGCTGTGTCTCAATCAACTCAAGATACAGAGGAGCAATGGTTTCATTGCTAATTATAACAGGGCGAGTTTGACCAATATGCTCAATCAATCGCCCTTTGTCAGATAGCAGACCCTGTCCAATATAGATGGGATAGCTCCGCTCGTTTAAATCCACATTCAATTCAAGCATCACTACACCCTCCTTTTTTATATTGGCAATTAAAAATCTAACTTATCGATAATTTGATTTGCGACTACCTTCGCACTTTGCTCATCAGTGCGTACAACGATATCAGCCACTTCGCTGTATAAATGATTTCGTTGCTCAGCCAAATCTTCTAAAATTTTTCTTGAATCTTCACCAGTCTGCAACAAAGGACGACGTTTATCTCGCTGTGTTCGAGCCACTTGCTTTTCAATGGGTGTTTCTAAATATACTACAATCCCACGAGCTGACAGTTTGTTGCGCACTTCTTTGCTGATCACAGAACCACCGCCTGTAGCCAGCACAATGCCCTGCTTTTCAGTCAAATCTGAAATAACAGTCTCTTCACGCTTACGAAAACCTTCCTCTCCTTCGATATCAAAGACCCAAGCAATATCAGCACCTGTGCGGCGCTCAATCTCTTGATCTGAATCAAAAAACTCAAGGTGTAACTGATCGGCAATGTGACGACCAATTGTGCTTTTACCAGCCCCCATAGGGCCTACTAGAAATATATTACGTTTCTCAGCCATATCTATTTAGTACAAACGACTCTAAAATTTGAAATAAAACCCCGCCTAACGACCTGGCCCCAAAATTAAGGAGGGGATTATCTCAGTATTCTATTCAACATTTCAAGTCAAAAGGCGCAAATTCCACCTTTATTTGTTAATTTATCACCATTACAAATTTTCATTCATAATTCTGGGCGTGACAAAAATCAACAACTCTTTCTTTTCATTAATCTCTTTGGTGTTTCTAAACAACACACCAAGGTATGGGACATCCCCAAGAAGCGGTACTTTACTCACTGCATTTGTAGTTTCTTGCTGATAAATACCACCAAGTACAACTGTTTGACCATTATCAACTAATACTTGAGTCTGGATCTGTTGAGTGTTAATCGCAACCGCGGGACCATTTGCGGTCTGTACTGTATCACCTCGTGTATCTTGAGTGATAATTAAATCTAAAATAATTTTATTGTCAGGCGTTATTTGCGGCGTCACTTCTAAGCTTAGTACTGCTTTTTTAAACTCCACCGCTGTCGCACCACTTGAAGATGCCTCCACAAATGGGATTTCCGTACCCTGCTCAATGCGCGCCGTTTTCTGGTTCGCTGTTGTAATGCTAGGTGTCGCGATAATTTCACCTTTGTTCTCTTGCTCTAAAGCTGATAACTCAAGATCAATTAACGTTCCATCTGATAGTTTAGCGATATGCATGCCAATACTGGCCGCTGTTGCTGGCGCAGGTAAATTGACATTTAGCCTATCTTCGAGCCCTGGGATAGTCCCCCCAGATAACAAGTCAGCTGCAGTTAAGTTGCCTGATAGTGCATCATTACCTTGTTGATCACTAAACCCCCAACGGATCCCTAAATCTTCTTGAATATTATCCGTCACTGTCACCATTCTAGATTCAATGCGGACTTGCTTTACCGGAACGTCCAGCTTTTCAACCATGCGTCTGATACTCTCGATGCTGCGAGCTGTATCTTTAATCAATAAAGTGTTTGTCCTTGTATCAACAGACACACTACCACGTAAACTAATGATTGAGTTTACGTCTGTTTTCAGTAAATCCGAAAACTCTTGTGCTTTGGCATAATTGAGCTGAATGTATTCAGTGTATAAAGGCTCAAGCTCTTCAACTTGCTTTTTGGCCTGCAACTCTTTGGCTTCGCGCGCGCTTAACTCCTCAGAAGGCGCCACCATCAGAATTGAGCCTTCCATCCGCTTATCAAGACCTTTGACCCGCAGCACAACATCAAGCGCTTGATCCCAAGGAACACCATCCAATCGTAAGGTGATATTGCCTGAAACCGAATCACTGGTCACTAAATTAAAGTTATTGGTATCAGCAATAATCTGTAGCACCGAACGCACAGGAATATCTTGGAAGTTCAGCGTGATTGGTTGTCCTTGATATGACTTATTTTCGCCAAATTTAAACTCATTACTATCTTTTTCCACAGTTAAAGTAAAAATATTATCTAACTGCTGATAATTGAACTTAAACGCGGCGTTGGGCTCAATCACAATACGAGTTTTAGTCTCTTCTCTGAAGGTCTCAATTCTGCTGACCACAGTGCCAAAGTCAGTTACATCCAATTCATACAAATGTTCATCAGGAATACTAATATGATGAAAATCTGCAACTATCTTATCACCGACTTGTTGCACATCGATGGCACTTTGAGCAGAATCTAAAAATGCCAAGATCTGTGCAGCTCCTTCGCTAGTGCGCTTGAAGTCTATGCTTTGAATACCATTAATATATTGATTGATTTGTTCTTGAGTCTCAGGATCAGGTATAGGCTGGTCTGACACTTGTAAGTACACCAAGTTATTTTTAACCGTGGTTTTATAAAGCTTCAACTCTTCAAGTACAATCGATATCCTAAACCCATCAGCTTCCATTGTGCTATTTATTGCACGGATCCCTGCGGTGTTAATTTTCATTTGCTTAAGACTTTCTTCAAATTCTGCACCAGAAAAAAACAATTCCAAACGCGCCGGGTCATTAAGTACTTGTACTTGAGGCTCCCCTTCTAACTGCTCATCAAACACCAATTGTAGCTCGGTCTCACCAGTATCAATCGGGTTATAGCGTACATCATAGAGCATAGGGATCGCATAAGAGAGCATCGAAGTCCCTAAAAATGCACCGCCAATCAGTGTCTTCGCAAAACTATTTGCTAAGTTGCGCGTCATAGTCATATCACCTTTTTATTATTCACTCGCGCCCATTTCATCAGCTTCTGGCATCTCAACTGTTGTAAGTCGCTCTTTCCAACAACCAGAACCGTCGGGGATAAGTTCCATTAACTCAATTCTATCAGAGTGTACACCTACCACTTCACCATGATAGAGCCCCATATACTGCCCTTCTCTCACACGATATAAACCCTGATCTGCGGCTTTGATCAATGCCCAAGTTGTCGCAGCGGTGGCAATTATGCCTTTCATAACAAGGTTGTCCAACGGGAATTTCTCAAGCGGATCTCGCATTCGTTCTGGATCAGGATGCAAGCAGTTTTTTATTTGTACTAACCTATTTTCTATCACTTCTGGCTGTGGAGCCACAAAAGGACTGCGTTGATCTGAGGCTTGATATGGGAAGTGCTCAAAGCTCATCATTTCGGGAATCGGATCAATGTAAGGTGTTGCACTTGCCTGCACTCTATCAATATATTCCTTTTGCTCCGCTGTATCATCATTACACCCTACTAAAAACAGCATTAAACAGAACACCGGAGCTAGACGCATCATTGGCTCTCTCCTTGCTCATATCGATACGTTTTTGCAACTACACCAAAGACCAATGAGTTATTTCCAGCATTTTCAATTCTAAAGTCGTGCAAACTCACGATTCGAGGCAACTGAGCAACTTTACTGACAAATTCGCCAAACTCATGATAAGTACCGACCACTTCAAGATTAATAGGTAGCTCTGTATAAAACTCTTTTTTTACTTCCGGTAACCAGCCAATTTTCAAAAATGTCAGACCACTCGAAGTCCCTACATAAGTTAAATCATCTAACAAACCAGGCGTTTCATTTGAAGTTGGAAGCTTTCTCAGCAACTGAGAGAATTGATCTTCCATATCCAGCATTTGCTGTCGATATAGCTCTAAATTATTTGCACGACCATATTTGATCCGATAACTTTTGCGCAGCTCTTCTTCTTTATTGACAGAGGCTTCATATCTATCAATCGAAGATGATACCAGCATTGTGTAACCAACGATCAACATGATCAAGACAACCAAAGCACAACATAATATTTTAACAGGGAGTGGCCACTCGCCAATATTATCTAACTCAACTTCATTCCAATCGATTTCTTGCAATGCTTTGATATCAAGTTTCACGATTTAGGTGCTCCTGACTGAGTATTGCCAGCCTGTTGACGTTCCTGTTCCATTTGTTCAAATGACTTAACATAGAAATGCATCATAAAATCACTGAGTAATCTATCATCGTTACTACCAGCAACAATACCTTGGATAACCGGCTTTTCTAATAAGTAAGATGACTCGACTGCTCTCAGCATTTGCGATAGACGGTTATTTGATTCACTTCGCCCCACCACTTTTATCATGTCCTCTGTGCGTTCAAGGCTGGTTAAATACACGCCAGCAGGCACAACTCTGGCAACCTCATCAATAATTTGCGTCCCCAGGTTACGATTGCTCTGTAACACTTCAATTAACCGAATTCTTCTTTGCAGGTTTTCTTTTTGTTTATTTAGCCCTTCAATTTCACCAATTCGCTTATCTAACTTAACAATCTCACCTTGAAGATAACGATTTTTAATTTCTTGTCCCTGCCTAAGACCATCATAAAATGTCCCCATCAGGTACATAAGGGCCAAACTGATCGCAACAATTGCAGCCAAAATCGTCAAAAACTTTTGTTGAGAAGCTTGTCTTTGTTGCTCGCGCCAAGGAAGTAGATTTATATGTGGCATGCAGAAAAGCTCCTCAATGCCAATCCAGTTGCTATCGAGAATTGCGCACTATGACGATTCAGCACACTTCTATCTACTTTAGGAGCAATTTCCATATTCGCAAATGGATCTCCGATAATACTATGCACACCCAGTTCATCTACAAGAAGTCTATCTAGCCCCTCAACAAGAGCAGTTCCGCCTGTCAAAATGATATAATCAACTTGGTCATGTCCACTGGTGGTCATAAACATCTGTAACGCTCTCCTTATCTGCTGTAAGAGAGAAGTTTGAAAAGGGGCTAATACCTCAAAGGTATAATTTGGTGGCAAGTCACCGGTTGTTTTTGCAAGTTCCGCCTCATCAAAAGTTTTATTATAGTAGGCAACAATACTATTGGTATATTGCTCACCACCAAACACTTGATCTCTCGTATAAAGTGTTTTACCTGACTGTACCACACTTATTAAAGTCACTACCGCACCAATATCAATAATTGCAACGACTTTATCATATGCATCTGAGGGCAATTGCTCATACAAGACATCAACAGATCGTGCCAATGCATAACTCTCTACATCGACGACCTTTGCTTTTAGCCCAGATTCTTCTAGCGCGCCAACACGCGCTTGTACGCTCTCTGTACGCGCAGCCGAGAGTAAAACATTTACTTTTGAAGGATCCGCTTCATTGACCGATAACTTTTCAAAATCCAAACTGACTTCATCAAGAGGGTATGGGATCAGGCTGTCTGCTTCGATGGCAATCTGAGATTCTAATTCAGCATCTGTTAAAGAAACATCCATAAAAATCATTTTGGTGATAACGGTTTGACCTGACACCGCGACTGACGCAAATTGAGTGCCTTTTGGGAGACGCTTTTTTAACTTCGCAATAACGCGTCCAATGGCTTCAATATCTTGGATAGCACGTTCTTTCATTGCGCCTTTGGGCAAAGGTTCGATGGCCACAGCCTCAACTCGGTATCCTGCACTAGATTCAGCAAGGAGTACGGCTTTAACACAGTGTGAACCAATATCTACCCCAACCATCAACGGTGCGTGCTTTTTAAATATTTGATCGAACATGCAATTTACCCAAGTATCAGTTTTAGTCGTTATCTTGGCGTTCTCGTTTGGCAGTTAACATTTGATACGCCTTAAGTATTATGCATTATACTTACCAAACAACAACGGTGCATTATTTTACACCTGTTCGGGTTGAAGAATTTACGCAAAAGTTATTAATCGTTTTTTAATCAGGATATACTAACAGCGTCCACTTGCAATTGGGAGTCTCACTAGAGATAAATTCGTGAATTTATTAAAAAGATTATTACAGACTGTTTTCGTTTTTGGCCTTTTTGGCCTAGTGATTTTGATCGGCTTGTATTTTTATGTGAAATCCGATATCCCTAGCGTCAGTGTGCTCAAAGATGTGCAACTACAAACCCCAATGCAAGTATTTACTCGTGATGGTAAGCTCATCAATCAGTTTGGTGAGAAGCGGCGTATACCCGTAAAGATCTCGGATGTACCTAAGCCGATGCTTAACGCTTTTTTAGCCACCGAAGACAACCGTTTTTATGAGCATTTCGGTATTGACCCAATCGGGATTGTCCGCTCATTTATTGTGTTAGTCAGTACCGGGCAAAAAAAACAAGGGGCAAGTACGATTACCATGCAGCTTGCGCGAAATTTTTTCTTAACTCGCGAAAAAGCCTACATACGTAAAGTAAAAGAAATCTTCATTGCTCTACACATAGAACGTTTACTGAGTAAAGATGAAATATTCGAGCTATACCTTAATAAAATCGAATTAGGTCACCGCTCTTTTGGTATTGGTGCTGCAGCGCAAGTGTATTATGGCAAAGAACTTAGTGAGTTAACCTTGCCACAAATGGCCATGATTGCCGGATTACCCAAAGCGCCATCAGCACTTAACCCCATACGCAATCCAACTCGTGCTAAAGCGAGACGAAATGTTGTATTAGGTCGAATGTTAGCAGAAAAATATATCTCTGAGGCAGAGTATCAGGCGGCCGTCAACGCGCCCATTACCGCTAAACGCCATGGTGCAGAAATTGAACTCTATGCACCGTATATTTCAGAGATGGTGCGCGCTTATATGGTGGAGACATATGGTACTGATACAGCATATAACTCCGGCTTTCGCGTCTATACAACAGTGGATGCAAGCACTCAAGCCGCGGCACAACAAGCTTTGGTTAACAACCTCCATGACTATGATATGCGACACGGCTTTAGGGGCCCAAATGCCAGGTATTGGCAGCCAGACGAAACCCCGTGGGATGCCCGGCAAATTACTGCTCGATTAAGCAAAGTCAAAGCCATTGCTCCTTTAAATGCAGCGGTGGTTACCGCCATTGATGAAAAATCCGCTGAGGTCATGCTTAAAACCGGTGAAGTAGTCAGTTTAGATTGGTCAGCCATAAATTGGGCAAGGGCCTACATCACGGAACGACGCCAAGGTAGTGCACCAAAAACAGCGGCTGATATATTAGAGCCAGGCATGCAAATCTGGGTACGGCAAACCAACCAAAAATGGATGTTAAGTCAATTACCCCAACCGGCTAGCGCTTTGGTGTCACTGGACCCAAAAAATGGCCAGATCAAAGCCTTAGTAGGTGGCTATAGCTTCAAACAAAGCCAGTACAATCGAGCAGTCCAAGCAAAACGCCAAGTTGGTTCAAACATCAAACCTTTTATTTATTCTGCTGCATTAGAGGAAAATTATACGCTCGCAACCATTATCAACGATGCGCCTATCAATCACTGGGATAAGAGCCTAGGCGTCGCGTGGCGACCAAAAAACAGCCCAGATGTATACAGTGGACCAATTCGTATTCGCAGAGCCCTTGCCCAATCAAAAAACGTAGTCTCCGTGCGGCTGATGCGTGGTGTCGGATTAAATAATACTGCAGATCACATTCTTAAATTTGGCTTTGATGATGCAGATGTCGTGCGCAGTGAATCTCTTGCATTGGGGAGTGCAGCCATGACACCGCTGGAAATGGCAAGAGGTATGAGTGCATTTGCCAATGGTGGTCATTTGATTGAACCCTATTTTATCGACCGACTTACCGATGCGTTTGGTAATGAACTGGGTACTGCTAGTCCACTCCGTGTTTGTAACGAAGATGAATTAGAGGCAGACCCATATACATGTGCACCAAGAATTATCTCTGAGAAAAATGCTTTCTTAGTGGCTGATGCACTGAAAAGTGCAATTTGGGGCGGCGGCAGTTGGCGACACAAAACAGGTTGGACAGGCACAGGTTGGCGTGCACAAACGCTAAAACGAAAAGATCTCGCAGGTAAAACGGGTACCACCAACAATGCTGTCGATACTTGGTTTACCGGCTTCAACCGTAACCTATTGACCACAGTATGGGTCGGCTTTGATGATGCCAGTAAACCTTTGGGCAGAGCAGCCTACAATAGCAACCTAGGTAAAAAGCAAATTGTCGGCGCAGAAGCCGGCGCCACTTCGGCACAACCTGCTTGGGTGAGCTTTATGCGCCATGCACTCAAAGAGGCTCCACTGGCACCAATAGAGCCACCACCGGGATTGGTTTCAATCAGAATTGATTTAAAAACAGGGCTATTAAGTGAAAAAAATGACTACACCAGTCGTTTTGAATACTTTGAACGCGGCACTGCACCAACCAAATATGTCTTAGACTCTGGTAGTAGTACTCCCTTTGAAGATGCCCTACCAGCCACAGAAGAACTCTTCTAAGAATCATAAAAAGGCCATGCTTTGCATGGCCTTTTTATGATTAATTCTCCTGACAAAAAAGAGTCATTACTTGAGCTTTTGAGTTAACCAGTACAAATCTGAATGTATGCCCGCAGCTGTCACTTCTTTACCCGCACCAGGGCCTTGGATAACCAATGGATTGCTTTCATACCATTGGCTGGTGATCACAAATATATTATCACCAGGCGTTAGATTTGCGATTGCACTACCAGCTTCTGCATAGGCAATACCGACTTTCGCACTGACTTTACCTTCGCTATCGACCTCTAATGCACCGGTATAGCGCAATGCTTTACCTTCAGATTGTGCTTGCTCATAACGAGATTGGTAAAACTCATCTAGCGCTTCACGCTTGGCCAAAAATGAATCCCAATCACCGTCGGCCAGATGCACTGGCATCAAGGGCTCTAGAGCAATGTCGTCAACATCAAGCTGTAAACCTAAGTCTCTGGCTAAAATAAGCAGTTTGCGCTGCATATCTCGTCCTGATAAATCCTCTCGAGGATCAGGCTCTGTGTAGCCCATAGACTGTGCTTCTAACACCAGTTCAGAAAATGCTTTACTGCCATCAAAGCTGCTACATAGCCACGAAAGCGTACCGGAGAATACACCCTCAATGCGCGTCACTGTATCGCCACTATTTTGCAAGTCAGCCAACGCAAAATTAATCGGTAAACCGGCGCCAACACTGGTGTTATAACGCCAGTGTAAATTGCGCTCTTGAAGCTGTTCGATGAGCTTTGCGTACCAAGTTTGTTCAGCGGTACCTGCATATTTGTTGGCACTGATCAAATGGCAATCATGGGCAACAAAACTCGGGTACATATTGCTAAAGGCATCGCTGGCAGTGATGTCTATCACGACCTTATTTTCATAATCAAGCTCACCAATGCGCTCAAGTAAATCTGCTGGCTGATAGTCTTGTGCTTCACTACGCCACTGTTGCTGCCAATTATCGATATTGATCCCGCTTGGGCAAAACAGCATCTCTTTAGAGCGAACCAAAGCAACCACTTTCAAATCAAATGTCGTTTGTAGTTTTTCGACTTGCCTTTGGCATTGTTCTACAAACACTTCTCCCACATTACCTAATCCAGCAATAATCACCGCAAGCTCACGGCCTTTATTCACTAATTTGTCATGTAAAATCGCTAAAACATCGCTATCGATAGATTGATCAGTTAAGAACAACGCATAGCTGCCATCGCTATGGGTAAAACGCACGACAACATCTTGTAGCTCTAAAATCGCTGCAGCTTGTTGAGAGAGTTGTTGTATTTCATAGCTCGGTGCAACAATAGCCAGTCCTCTTAAATGAGATTCTACAATATTGCCTCGGCCTTGTAGATGTGTCGCAACGGTATGTGTGTCATTGCTTGGCACCAATAAATAATCCTCACCGCCTTTGTTAAAGTGGTGGATGCTATGTTGTATTAATTGACTCAAAGTACGTACTTCACCAGCGGCCAACCCCTCAACACGGATCAGGTCTAATTCATCAAATGTAGTAATAAACCGTTTGTCTTTGCTATATCCCTGCTTTACGATTTCTGTGCCAATCGCTTCAGGATCATAGCTGCTGCGCACTTGCAGCTTAATATTGGTGCCTTTAAGTGGTGACAGTGTTTTCGCATGTAAGACAGGATTACCAAGGCGAGCAAGTAAGTTAGCTTGAACGCGGCACACTTTTGGGTATTTAATAGCTGAGCTTACTTTACGAGGATCCGTACTAAACACACCATGGGTATCAGTCCAGATAGATACAGCATGCGCATCAATATAATTGGCCAATAAAGTTGCACTGTAATCACTACCATTACGGCCCAAAGTGATTGTATTCCCTTCGCAATCAGAAGCGATAAACCCTGTCACAACATAAATTTTGTCTGTTTTGATTTGCTCCAGACACGATTGTTTATTTTGAGCGTGCAACAATTGACCCTGATGCTGAGTAAATAACTTTCTAGCATCAACATCAATAGCACTGACATTAAACGTCGAGAGTAAATTAGCTAATAGCCTTGCAGACCAAAGCTCTCCATGAGCAAGTAAAGACGCTTCATGAAGCGTCTTGTTAGCCGCTGACTTTGCAATATTTTGCAATTCACTTTTTAGACACTCAGATAAGGTGCTAGCCTGTTGCGCATCAAATAATTCTGTCAGGAGAAGGTTTTGATGATTTTCCACTTGCAATAGAATGTCGTTAAATGCGTTATCATCTTTTTGTTGATAACTTTGCCATAGCTTCACCAGGGTATTTGTTGTCTTACCGGCAGCAGACACCACCACACAATCACCAACTTGGCATTGGCCCAAAATAATGTTCGCAACCGCTTGATAACGAGCCGCTGAGCTCAGGCTTGAGCCACCAAATTTATGTACTACTTTTGTCATGTTCTTACCATAAAACCGTGTGTGCTGGTGATAATTTAAAATCTTTGGCACTGTCTGAGCTGCCAGATCCAGGGCTATTTACTTTTCGAAAAGCCAACTCTAAATCAGCAAGCAAGTCTTCTACATCTTCGATACCCACCGAAATGCGGATCAACGTATCTCCTACGCCAGCTTCAAGGCGTGCTTTAGGCTCCATACCTGCATGAGTCATTGTTGCTGGGTGACAGATCAAGCTCTCGACCCCACCTAAAGATTCTGCGAGAGAAAACTGAGATAGAGAGGTTAAAAATGTCGCAGAATCTTTGAGAGTCCCTTTAATATCAAAACTCACCATGCCACCAAAACCATGTTGCTGCTTTTTCGCAAGCTCATGTTGAGGATGGGATGCAAGTCCTGGGTAATATACTTGTTCAACGTAAGGTGAGGCTTCTAAATACTGTGCAATCGCTAACGCATTTTGTTCATGTTGTTTTAAGCGTACTTTTAACGTTCTCAAGCCTCGTAGAGTTAAGTAACTATCAAAAGGGGAACCTGTGATGCCAATATTATTCGCCCACCAAGCAAGCTCATCTCCAAGCTCCTGAGTGCGCGCGATCACAGCTCCGCCAACAACATCTGAGTGACCGTTGATAAATTTAGTGGTTGAATGCACAACGATGTCTACCCCAAATGCAATTGGATTTTGTAATGCAGGAGATAAAAATGTATTGTCTGCCGCAACCAAAGCACCACAGCCATGCGCAGCTTGAACCACGGCTTCAATATCTGTTAAGCGTAAAATTGGATTACTAGGTGTTTCTATCCATACAATCTTAGGCGCAATCTCTGCGATCTGCTTAATACTCTCTGGCTGTGTTAAATCAAGCACTTTGACTTTCAGCAAGCCGCGCTTTTCCAAAGAGGTAAACAAGCGATAACTACCGCCATAGCAGTCATGTGGAATGACCAAGGTATCATCGTGATTTAATAACTGTGTAACTAGGTGAACCGCAGCCATGCCCGTTGCTGTAATTATGCCTTTTTCCCCACCCTCAAGCTGAGTGAGTGTATCGGCCAATATATCTCGGTTTGGGTTACCACTACGGCCATAATCATAATCTCGCTTCTTATCAAAATCAGCAAAAGAATAGGTCGTTGAAAGATAAAGAGGAGGCACAACTGCACCATGATGCTTATCTGCATCAATGCCATTTCTTACGGCAATCGTTGACTTTTTACTTTGGCTCATAGCTCACCTAGATACTTGGATGTTTAGACGTCTAAAAGGTTAGATGAACAATTGAAAGATGTCAAAACATTTATACTTCTATATGGCCAAATAACTAGTATTTGACTATCTTATTCAAACCGATAAAATTTCGCCACGAAAGCGATAAAGGATGCCAATAAGACTGAATCTTTGACCAAATATGGCAAAAGACCGAGTATTCTGCCAATTTCCTGTACAATCTGCGTCTATTTATAGGGTGCAAGGTACAAACCGTCTGCAGCACACTCAGCACGCAAAAATACAGTCTTATTTGCATTCAAGGTAAACACTGAGGCAAGTACACAATTATGGCTAAATGGAACGGTGAATATGTTCACCCTTATGCAGAACACGGTAAAAAATCAGAACAAGTGAAAAAAATCACGGTTTCAATTCCTCTGAACGTATTAAAAGTACTCACAGATGAAAGGACTCGTAGACAGGTCAATAACCTGCGCCATGCGACAAACAGCGAACTATTGTGTGAAGCTTTTTTACATGCCTTCACTGGACAACCGTTGCCCAACGATGAAGACTTGAGAAAAGATAACCCAGAAAAGATCCCGGCAGAAGTACGCGATATAATGGAAAAGATGGGATTAGATATCCCAGAAATAAACGAAGACTAACGCATCGTTCAAGCCAAAAAAAGCCTCACTATTGTGAGGCTTTTTAGTTTTAAAAGCTTACGCCATGTAATTCTCTGGCATATCAATTTGCGCAACGCCCGAGTCAATTGCTGCTTGTGCAACCGCTTTCGCGATGCGTGGCAATAGACGAGGGTCCATCGGTTTTGGAATAATATACTCAGAGCCAAACTCTAGACTTTCGACTTCAGCAGCAACCAGTACTTCTTGAGGCACAGGCTCTTTCGCAATGCTACGGATAGCTTCTACAGCGGCAATTTTCATTTCATCATTAATGGCTGTGGCGCGAACATCAAGTGCGCCACGGAAAATAAACGGGAAACACAGCACATTATTAACCTGATTAGGATAATCAGAACGACCCGTTGCCATGATTAAGTCATCACGAGCACCATGCGCGACTTCAGGACTGATCTCAGGATCTGGGTTCGAGCATGCGAACACCACAGGCTTATCAGCCATCAATTTAAGATCTTCAGGTGATAGTAAATCTGGACCAGATACACCAACAAACACATCAGCTTCTGCGATCACGTCTTGCAGCGTACGCTTGTCCGTATTGTTCGCAAATAATGTTTTGTATTCATTCAAATCATCACGACGCGTATGGATCACACCTTTACGATCTAGCATATAAATGTGCTCACGCTGAGCGCCGCACTTAATTAGCAGCTCCATACATGCAATCGCAGCAGCACCGGCACCCAAACAAACAATAATTGCTTCTTTGATGTCTTTACCTTGGATCTCCAACGCGTTCAACATACCAGCCGCTGTTACAATCGCTGTACCATGTTGGTCATCATGGAAAACAGGCACATCACAGCGCTCAATCAAGGCTTTTTCAATCTCAAAACACTCTGGTGCTTTAATATCTTCCAAGTTGATGCCACCAAACGTGTCTGCGATATTTGCAACCGTATTGATGAAGTCTTCAGTTGTATTGTGCTTTACTTCAATATCGATAGAGTCTAAACCCGCAAAGCGCTTAAATAAAAGGGCTTTACCTTCCATAACTGGTTTAGAAGCCAATGGGCCTAAGTTACCCAGACCTAAAATAGCAGTACCATTACTGATAACAGCTACCATATTACCTTTACCTGTATAACGATAGGCGTTGGTAGGATCTGCGGCAATTTCACGTACAGGTTCTGCAACACCTGGACTATATGCTAATGCAAGATCTTTAACTGATTCAGCTGGCTTTGTCAGCTCGATACTGATTTTACCTGGGACGGGGTGAGCGTGGTAATGTAATGCTTTTTCACGTAAATCTGACATGACGCGATTTTTTCCTACGAGAAGTTAAAAGTGAGAGTGAGATAAAAATTCGCTAACTGCTTTCAACAATACCTTTTTTGAAAATTAATTCAAGCACTATCAGGTCTATCCTGTTAGCCGATATTTTTTGTAATTTAGCGACTTTTAAGCCACTTTTCATCAATATTTACTGCTATAAATTAACGCTTATACAAATTACCTTTGGCCATTACAGGTTAATTTATATGCAAAAAGTCCATTTTTGATACACAACAATCATCTTTAAATAAATAAACCACTTTTACTGTAAGATAAAAGCATTTAGTGACATTTAAATGAATTTATAAAAACTTAATGACAAAGTTTTATAGCATAACTATTCAAAACAAAGATAAATTTAAACACTCAACTCATGCTAAACCATTCACAATGCGATGGGCCACACTCAATGGATTATTATCAATGCAGGCTGCATCGCTAACTATGCTATAAAACAAATATGGCAACTTTTTAATACAATACCAAATTGCAAATGATTTTTATTGGTGGGAGATTAGACTTGCGATATGAAATATGTGGTGAAAAACATCCTTACGGGCACAAAAAAAGCACCCATAGGTGCTTTCTATTATCAACTAAGTCGAAATTAACGCTTAGCAGATAATGCGCCAAAGCGCTTGTTGAAGCGATCAACACGACCACCAGTATCAAGAATCTTCTGCTTACCAGTGTAGAATGGGTGACACTCAGAACATACGTCTAGGTGAATGTCTTTACAAAGTGTTGAACGCGTCTCAAATTTGTTACCACAAGAACAAGTTGCTGAGATCGTCTCGTACTTAGGATGAATACCGTCTTTCATAGGAAACCTCTAGTTAAGGCCGTATCGCTCTCCAAACCCGAAGTTTGGCACCATACGTCGTTATACAAATAAATTGGACGCGTATTTTAGGTCTTTCATGCTCAAACTACAAGCAATAAATTAGTAATCCATTAGATTTTTATTATTCCTGTTTACTGCTGGCAATTTACACTCACAAGCACGGGGTGATGAGGTATACTCACCCCACTTCACATTTATACTTTACGCAATAGGCGGATCACTTGGAGCACACATGCCATTTGCAGCTGTCGCAATAAAAGTTCCTTTACACAAAACATTTGATTACACCTACCATGCATCTATGTCGCCTTGTGTGGGGGGCCGTGTTTGGGTCAAGTTTGCCAATCGACGCTGCGTAGCTGTTGTCACAGAGTTGAAGACTCACAGTGATGTACCTGAAGATAAAATAAAGCCAATCGATGACATCATCGATGAGAGCCCTATTTTAGATGGTGCGCACTTGAGCTTTTTACAATTTATCAGTCACTATTATTGTTACCCTTTCGGTGAAACTTTATTTACCGCACTACCTGGCGCACTTCGAGATGGTCAAGATGCTGATAAGACTCAAGTGCCTATGCTCACTTTAACAGATGAAGGGCGAGTCATCTCTCAACTGCGGGCTAAAAAGCAATTAGCCTTAATTGAGCAGTTACGCACCGCAGGCGATGCCACACATACGGAACTAAAAACCCTAGGTTTTACACAAGCACAAATAAAAGGCTTGCTAGAAAAGCAGTTGATCCGCGAAGAGTTACGCGCTGATACCTCATGGCAACATGAAGCGTTATCAGTGGGCAGCAAGCCAATTTTAAATGAAGAGCAAGCGACAGCATGCAGCGCCATTAATCATACTCAGGGGTTTCGCACTTTTTTAATTGAAGGCGTGACGGGTAGCGGCAAAACCGAAGTCTACTTGCAATGTCTGGAAAAAGTGCTCAGTGCAGGACAGCAAGCACTCGTACTCGTGCCAGAGATTGGCCTTACCCCACAAACAGTCAATCGATTTAAGCAACGCTTTCCTGGGCTTCCAATTGATCTGTGGCACTCAAATTTAACCGATAATGAGCGCCTTCACACATGGCGTAGAGCGCAACAAGCCACTACCGCACTGGTCATCGGAACACGCTCTAGTATTTTCTTACCATTTAAGTCTCTGGCAATGATCATCGTAGATGAAGAGCATGATCATTCATTCAAACAACAGGATAGTTTGAGGTACCATGCACGTGATTTGGCCGCTTACCGAGCACATCAATCCCAGTGCCCATTACTCTTAGGCACCGCTACTCCGGCTCTTGAAACCTTAAAAAAGGCATTAGACAATAAATTTCAATTGCTCACGCTCAGCAAGCGTGCACAAACCAGTCAGGACAATCAATTTTTATTGGTTGATATGAAAGCGCAGCAGACACAAGGCGGCTTCGCAAGTACCAGCTTGAAAGCCATAGAGCGCACCCTATCTATGGGTAAGCAAGCGATGGTCTTTCTTAACCGCCGGGGGTTTGCGCCCACGCTAATCTGCCATGAATGCGGCTGGCTAAGTGATTGTCAGCATTGCAGCACCAGCGCGACTTATCATAAAACCATGCAGCGTTTGGTATGCCATCACTGCGGCGAACAGCAGTATGTCCCCCATCAGTGTCCTGATTGTGGAAGCACACAAATTATGCCAACAGGACTTGGCACTGAGCAGCTAGAAGAATTTGTCACGTCACATTTTCCCGACGTGCCCGTCAGCCGTATTGATCGAGACTCCACACGCCGAAAAGGCAGCTTAGAAAGTGCACTTGAAAAAATTCATCAAGGCGGCGCTCAAGTCTTAATTGGCACACAGATGTTAGCTAAAGGCCACCACTTCCCCGATGTCGCTCTGGTGGTCATTTTAGATGTTGATAGTGGTCTATACTCCAGTGACTTTAGAGCAACTGAACATATGGCACAGCTGATCACTCAAGTCGCAGGGCGGGCTGGTCGAAGCGGTGAGGCAGGAACTGTGATTTTACAAACTCATTTTCCTGAACATCCACTGCTGCAAGACTTAGTAAATAATGGCTATCAAGACTTCGCTCGCTATGCCCTCACAGAGCGACACGAGGCCATGCTGCCACCTTATACTCACTTGGCGCTCATCAGGGCAGAAGCCACTTCTGCAAATTTGGTCATGACATTTTTATCTGATCTGGTTCCTGCACAACCATTCTCTGGTATACAATTGCTGGGACCGATCCCGGCGCCGATGGAGCGCCTTGCAGGAAAGTATCGCTATCAATTACATATACAAGCAACACAACGTAATGTTTTGCATCAGTATCTCACGCAATTAAAGGAATATATAAGCAGCCACAAGCTTGCAACACGCGTGCGTTGGAATATTGATGTTGATCCTATGGACACCTACTAAACAGTTATGGCACAACACGATTATATAAATAAAACGCCCAGAAAAAAGGGCCAAAAAAAACAGCAGCCTAAAGCACAAAAACCTTTTCCAAAAGTCCTCGCGGCTTTTGCAATACTATTGATTGGGGGGTTTGGCTATGGACTGTGGTTTATCAAAGAACATGCAGATCCCGCCAAAGTAGAACAGGCTCAGACCCCCACAGAGCCTACCGCGGTAGTCGAAGAAAAGAAAGAGTTACCACGCCCACCTACGTTTATCAATGATATGAAAACAGCGCAAGTAGAAGCTGAGGTTAAGGTCATTAAATCAAGAGGCCCTTTCCAAATGCAATGTGGTTCATTTCGAACTTATGAACAGGCAGAAAAACGTAAGGCGCGTATCGCGTTTGCAGGCTTGATATCGGAAATCCGTCGTACTGAGGGGAGTAATGGTGTCTGGTATCGTGTCCGTTTAGGGCCTTATGAGAAAAAACGTGAAGCTGAAAGCGACAAGAACAGATTACAACGCATCAAAATCGTTGATTGCGGAATTTGGGGCTGGACTTGAAATTAGCCCAGCTGCCCTCATCTATGCATTTATTGATATAATTATCCGAGGCAAAGGCCTCTTTTAAGGAATACTATGACTACTATCGTAAGTGTTCGTCGCGATGACAAAGTGGTTATCGGCGGTGACGGCCAAGTGTCTCTTGGCAATACGGTGATGAAAGGCAATGCAAAAAAAGTGCGTCGTCTTTATAACGGTAAAGTGCTGGCAGGTTTTGCTGGCGGTACTGCCGATGCATTTACACTATTTGAGCGTTTCGAAACAAAACTAGAAATGCACCAAGGACACCTTACACGCGCAGCTGTCGAAATGGCCAAAGACTGGCGAACGGATCGCGCATTGAGAAAACTAGAAGCACTCCTTGCCGTTGCAGATGAGACTGCATCTTTGATTATCACTGGTAATGGTGATGTTGTGCAGCCAGAGCACGACCTAATCGCAATTGGTAGCGGCGGTAATTTTGCGCAAGCAGCAGCTACTGCACTGATTGAAAATACCGATTTAAGTGCACGCGAAATCGTCGAGAAAAGCTTGAAGATTGCCGGTGATATCTGTGTATTCACCAACAACTTCCAGACCATCGAAGAATTGTAATAGGAAAATCCATGACAGCAATGACACCGAGAGAAATCGTTCATGAGCTAGACCAACATATCATTGGTCAAGACAAGGCTAAAAAAGCAGTGGCCATCGCACTTCGTAACCGCTGGCGTCGCATGCAACTTAATGACGATCTTCGCGCTGAAGTCACCCCAAAAAACATTCTAATGATTGGTCCAACGGGTGTTGGTAAAACCGAGATCGCACGTCGTCTTGCCAAGCTGGCTAACGCGCCATTTATCAAAGTGGAAGCAACCAAATTCACCGAAGTGGGTTACGTCGGCAAAGAAGTTGAAACCATTATCCGCGATTTAGTAGAAGTGTCATTTAAAATGACCCGCGAACAGCAAACTAAAAAGCATAAACACAGTGCAGAAGAAGCGGCTGAAGAGCGTATTCTTGATGCTCTATTGCCACCAGCAAAAGACGCTTGGGGCGAAGCACAGCCAGCTGAAAACAGTTCAACTCGCCAAGTGTTCCGTAAAAAGCTGCGTGAAGGCCAGTTAGACGATAAAGAAATTGAGATAGACATCGCTGAGACATCGCCGCAAGTAGAGATCATGGCGCCTCCTGGTATGGAAGAAATGACCAACCAGCTACAAGGCATGTTCCAAAACTTATCTGGTGATAAGAAAAAGAATCGCAAACTGAAAATCAAAGAAGCTTTCAAGTTACTCATTGAAGAAGAAGCTGCCAAGCTGGTTAACCCTGAAGAGCTAAAAGAACAAGCCATCTTTGCTGTGGAACAAAACGGCATTGTATTTGTTGATGAAATTGACAAAATCTGTAAGCGTGGTGAAGCGTCAGGTCCAGATGTCAGCCGTGAAGGCGTACAACGTGATTTACTGCCTTTAATTGAAGGCTCAACGGTCAGTACCAAACACGGTATGGTGAAAACCGATCACATCTTGTTTATTGCGTCAGGCGCATTCCAAATGGCGAAGCCATCGGATCTTATTCCTGAATTGCAGGGCCGCTTGCCGATCCGTGTAGAGCTAGAAGCACTCACCGCAAAAGACTTTAAACGCATTCTGACAGAGCCGCATGCTTCACTGACTGAGCAGCAACAGGCCTTGTTAAAAACAGAGCAAGTGTCTGTCGACTTTACTGATGATGCCATCGAACGCATTGCAGAAGCCGCATGGCAGGTGAATGAAAAGACAGAAAACATCGGTGCTAGACGTCTTCACACTGTGATGGAAAAGCTGATGGAAGAAATTTCTTTCGACGCGTCAGAGAAATCAGGTCAAGCACTGACGATTGATGCTCAATACGTTGAACAGCATTTAGATATGCTGGTTAAAGATGAAGACCTTAGTCGCTTCATCCTATAATTTGGAGACAGGGCCAGCTAAGCTGGCCCCATTTTTATGTATCAAGTAACCAAGCTCCACTATCACCGCCAGAGCAAACTGCTCAACATTACCTTTGACGATGATCTTCACGTCTCTGTCAGTGCGGAATTTTTACGAACCCACTCCCCCTCTGCCGAAGTGCAGGGTCATAGTCCAGAGCAAGCTCAACTGGTCTTAAATAAACAAAACGTCACCATCGTGACCATTGAACCAGTTGGCCATTACGCCGTTAGGCTGTGCTTTGATGATGGCCATAACTCAGGCCTTTTTAGTTGGCAGTACCTGCGTAAGTTATGCAATCACCAAAAACAGCTGTGGCAACAATATCAGGATAAGGTAGCAGCACACCACCAGAGTCAAAACAGTGTGCCAATCAAGTTTGTCCCTTAAATCAGGGCTTGTGAATTAAACGCATCATCGATTGAAACCTTTTAGACACGCTCGAAGGTGATGCGCCTAAATCTGCTTTAGGCGCTTGAGAGGTTATACTTTGTATTTGTCGATAGCGTGATGCAATGCACGCGCCTGCTCAGAGAGCTCTTCACTGCTTTGTGCATTGGACGCCGCATGCTCAGACGCCCCTTGCGCAATGTCCCTGATCTTCACCACATTCTTATTCACTTCAGATGCGACCTGATTTTGCTCATCAATTGCCGTTGCAATGTGCGTACTCATATCCATGATATTTTGTACATCCTCAGTGATCAGGCCTAACAACTCACCTGCTCGCTCAGCTTGCTCCACACTTTCATTACTCTGGCTGCGGCATTCTTCCATAATACTCACCACATCCTGTGTACGCTGTTGCAGTGTAGAGATGATACTTTCGATCTCTTGCGTTGAGTCTTGGGTACGCTGAGCGAGTGACCTTACTTCATCAGCAACAACCGCAAAGCCACGGCCTTGTTCACCGGCACGTGCAGCTTCAATCGCCGCATTCAACGCAAGTAAGTTAGTCTGCTCGGCAATGCCTCGGATCACGTCCAGCACTGAGCCAATGGTTTCACCATCGCGCTCTAACTGTCCGACTACTTCCGATGCGCCACTCAATGAGTGAGACAGTGCCATGATATGGTCAATGGTTGAGGTTACTTCACTGCGCCCTTGTTGCGCATTATTATTGGTCGACTCCGCCTTTTGCGCAGCCGCTTCAGTATTATGAGAAATATCTTGAATGGTGGCCTGCATTTCGGTCGCAGCGGTCGCTACCATATCTGCTTCATGTAATTGCTCATTCATGCCAGCACTGGTTTGTGCCGTTGTTGCTGATAAGTGCTCTGTCGCATCATTGATTGTCACTAGCGCACGATTTACGTCAGAAATTAGGTTTTTGAAATCTTCAATTAAGCTATTAAAATCACGTGTCATAATGGTGATTTCATCATTACCACTTTGCTCTATCAATATACCCAAATTATTCTCACGTCGAATGCGCTCAATCGTTTGATACACACGCTCTACCGGACGAATAATCGAACGGCTCGTTGACCACACTAAAATCATCACAATTGCAGCGGCAGCAACAAAAATAAGGATAGCAACGGTTTTCGCAAAATCCGCATTGTCAGCAATTTCTTGTTTGGTCTGCTGTACGATAGCTTGCACAACCGCATCACTTTCTTTAACCACTTTGCGCATATCGCCCAGTGCACCGCTGTTCAAATCAACTCCAAGCTCGACCTGTGCATCGACCAGACCCTTAAACTTCTTCTGATATACACCCAGCAATCTAACTAACTCCTGTTGATAGACGCGATCGTGGCTTGACTCTCTGATTTGAGACTCGAAAGTGTCTATATACTTATTAAATTTACCTAGGTATTTTGTATCCAGACGTAACATAAAATCTTTCTCTGCACGTCTTAACTGCAGCATAGTAGTCAAAAGCTTGTAATCTTCTTTTTGCTTTAATAGCGTTTCAACACCATGCACCGCTTTTCTCAGCTCACCATACAGTGCATCTTTTGGATGCAAACCGATGGTTTTCTGCAACTCAACAACCCGATTAAATTCTTTGTGATACTGAGTAACAAGTATCTCAAACTGATCTAACTGGCCTAAATCGATATTAAAATTGATAAAAACCGCTTCTAACTTAGCTTTTTTCTCTTTTAGTAAACGATATTCCTTTTCATATTTATCCAACGCCGCTACATCTTTGTAAAACAGAAAGTTTTTCTCATACTTGCGCATGGATAACTCATGAACATCCAGTTCTTCTGCATATTGAATGGTTTCATTCAACTGGCGCATTGTATTGGCTTCGGTGATGATCACCGCCAGCATTACCAGCAATGCAACACCAACAACAACTGCGTTTAATTGCAAACGCCTTTTAATGGTTAGATTTTCAAGTAGAGCCATACAGTTACCTAATTATTACAGAACCTGCAATACAGTATAGCCAAACTCATCTTGCGCCGAAATCGAATCTACATGCTTAAGCAAAAATATTTCAAAGAATTTACATCTTATGCAACTTTGTTCCTGTTATAGAGGATTGGTTGCCATAAACTTTCGTGTAAGCTGTCGAAATCTTGCCACTGACCGTTCGCTAACCATTTCGCTAACGGGGTTGCATCGGAAGGAAAATCGATTATTTGGCCTTCTGGATGTTCCAACCACTCCCCTAGTGCTTCGGAGTTGAGATAATTCATCACTTCCGCTAACCCAAGAGACTGCAATGTCATCGCATTACTTAATTGCTCAAATTGCCCCTGTAGAGGCTTAAGTAACAACTTCTTACCAAACTTCAATGCCTCACTAGACAATTCAAACCCCGCATTGGCCACAACACCGGATGCACTGGCTAAGTCTTCTAAAAAGCCACTGCGAGAAGGCGAGCGTAAATGAATATGATTCAAAGACTGATCTTGGGCGTCTGGGTGATAACAATAAAACTCTCTATCTGGAAAATCACCTAGCAGCTCAACAATGCTGTTTAAATCTTCAAAGGGTAAGTACACCAAGACTTTATTTGCAATAGAGGCTTTGGCACAGCCATGATATGAAATAAACGGTGGAAGAATATTTTTTGCAAAAGGCTGCCAATGCACCCCCAAATGCACGTTGGCAGGCGCAAACCAGCGGATCAAAGCTCGCTCCATAAACCCAGCGCCAAACAATGGGACCTCTGGAGATAAAAATGCGGCCTGATGACTCATCGCTACAACAGGCACTTTGGCTAACTTTGCAGCCCATGCTGACACTGGCTCAAAATCATTAAAGACAAGATCATACTGTTTGATATCTAGCTGCCTGACATCTCTTACAAACGTACCCAGCTTCAGCTGTTTTGCTGTTTTTCGATAATCGAGTTTGCCACTGTGAGTGATGAAGCTCAATCCGCGTCGCACTTGATACTGATCAAATACCCCCATATCAAAATAGGCGTTTTCATCACGTCCAGAAAATAAGTAGTCAACATCAATGCCAAGTTTCGTAAAACACTCAGCCATAACACGCGCACGTGTTATATGCCCATTACCCGTCCCTTGAATTCCATAAAGTATTCTCATAACTCTCCTAACATACCAATGGCCAACAATGCGCACCCACTGCCCATTAGCGCTCCGAGTATGACATCAATTGGATAGTGCACTCCAACCAGCACTCTAGACAAGGATACCCCGGTCGCCCATATGCATAATGGGATTGTCAGCACAGGATAAACCTCCATTAAACACGTTGCATAAAGCCAAGCTCCCGCACTATGCCCTGATGGCATACTAAATTTATCACTCGGTGTAAGCATGGCTTTGACAGCTAAGCAGTCACATGGCCTAATCCTGGCAAAATGCTTCTTCAATAAAAAATATAAAGGTCGCTCAATTGCAAAAGCAAGCAGCACAGTTTGCACAAAGGTGCTGCCAACTTTGCCCATGAAATATCCGTTTAATAACGCCAAAATGACATACAGCCCACCATTGCCACTTTTAGATAGCATTAACATCAACCAGTTAAACCACTTGCGTCTTTTTGGTTTATACAATGCAAAATAAAGCGCTGTATCTAGTTTAATTATTTGTGCTTTCATCGTAGTTGCTTACATTTGTTCACAATTTCAGCTTAGAAGAGCTTAATAACAATAACGCGACATTTTTGTGACACAATTATGTAAGTTGATTCAAAGCATTGCGCAGCTTATTAATGGGAGTATACTGACAACAGTTTAGCCATTCTCTGAGGATACTATGATGGATTACAGCACATCAGATCTGTGTGATCACTTCGCCGATGCCATTGACGTACTTGAGCCAATGTTCATTAACTTTGGCGGGCAGCATGCTTTTTGCGGCCGTATTAAAACGGTTAAGTGCTTCGAAAACAATGAAGTGATTGCTGAGGTATTGCAACAAGATGGAACAGGGCAGGTGTTATTAATTGATGGCGGTGGCTCCACACGACGCGCGCTGATTGATATCGATCTAGCAGAATTAGCTTTGGAGAATAATTGGCAAGGCATCGTTGTTTATGGTGCTGTTAGGCATGTAGAAGAGCTCGAAGAGTGCGAAATAGGCATTCAAGCTATCGCCTCTATCCCAGTTGGAGCCGATAGCGAAGGTGCTGGGGTGCAAGGCATTCCAGTCAATTTTGCGGGCGTTTCATTCTTTGATGATGACTTTCTGTATGCAGACTCAACAGGCATTATTATCTCTGCCGAAGAATTACTGCTCGAAGTAGACGAAGACGACGCATAACAGCTACATTTTTCCATCACCAAATGGGAGCATGATAGTGCGCCCATTTGGCACCATTTTTCCTAACCTACTTTAATACTCGAAACACCATGACCGCACACAATTGGATTAAGATTTATAATGAAGTAAACATCAGCGATTTCACCGCAACTCGGGAAAATGAAACGCGATTTTGGCAATCTCTCTCTTTTCTAAAATCACAGTCAGCACTGCCAGAAGCGTTACATGATGCCGCTGAGTTTGGCATAAAATACGTCCTTGTTGCTGTCAATGAAGATATTGGCCCACGAGGCAATTGTGGTAATGGTGGTGCAACTGATGGCTGGTTCGCATTTTTAAAACGCTTTCTCAACCTACCCTGTAATCAATTTCTTACTCCTAATAATGTATTGTTACTGGGGGAAATCATTTCGCATGACCTGCAAGTACAAAGTGAATCAGTGGACAATACTACTCCTGAAGGCCTTACGCAGCTTAGAACATTATGTGAACAGCTCGATGAAAGAGTCAGTGCGGTACTTCAAGCCATTTTTGATGCGGGCCTTGAACCTATTTTAATTGGTGGTGGGCATAATAACAGTTTTGGATTATTACAAGCGCTGTCCACCAGTACACAGGGTCCTTGTCAAGCAATTAACTTCGACCCACATGCCGACTTTAGAGCCATTGAAGGTCGACATTCAGGAAACGGGTTCAGTTATGCACATCAAGCTGGCTACCTTGCGGATTACCACGTAGTAGGTATGCATGAACAAAAAAACAATGACACCATCATCGCATCACTGCAAAAAGCAGGATTTACTTACACCACATACCAAGACATTCTAGTAACTCGGGAAACTTCATTAACGGATGCAATAAAGGTCGCAACAAGCCGCTTCAAACAAAGCTTACCTCTAGGTGTTGAAGTAGACGTTGACGCAATATCAGGTATGCCGGTCAGTGCTTACACCAACTGTGGATTCAGTGTGAATGATGCCGAACACTTTGTTTATCAAAGCGCCAAGCAAACAAACACACGCTATTTACACTTATGTGAAGCGGCCCCAAAAAATCACCCTCAAGGTGAGCAACAAGGCGTTATTGAAGCGGGACAAGTGCTATCAGGACTGGTCTGCAGCTACCTAAAAGCAAGACAAAGCTAATTGGTATCAAAGGTGCTGGGCTTATCTTCTACAGGATGCTCCCAGCGCCATTGCTTCAGCCAACTGATCATCCCTATACTACTCAAAGGGCGAGTAAATAAATAACCTTGTGCAGCGAATGCATTTAAGTTTTGCGCGAACTGCAGCTGCTCCTGTGACTCAACGCCTTCGCAGATCACCTTACACTCTTGAACATTTTGCATTTCAACAATGCCGCGTACAACGGCTTTGAAATTCCCTTGGTTTTGATTTGGCGTCGTTAATGAGCGCCCGAGCTTTACATAATCCACTTCTAATTTGGGGAGTTTTGCAAGCAACAAAGGAGACTCACCAAAACCATCGACACATAGCCTCACTCCCATGGTGCGTAACCTCGCAACCATAGCCACCCCTTGCTGGTCTAAAGTGGTGAACATTTGTGATGGGCATTCGATGATAATATCTTGCGGCATGAGTTGGTGCTCAACTAAAATTCGGTCAACAAATTCAATGAACTCCTCATGTAGCATTTCAGGACCAAATAGATTGATCCCCAGTGGCATTTGGATCCCTTCCACCCGTAATGCCAGCGCGATTTCCGCGGCTCGCTCAATAACATATTGCGCCAAAGGCAATGCAAGACCTGCAATACGAATATCATCAATGAACTTACTTGCAGCCAAAATACCCTGTTTCGGGTGCTGCCAACGCAACAGTAACTCCACATACTCGATATCACCATCGCTATTGCGCACAACAGGTTGAAAATATAGCTCTAGCTCATTTTTAAAATCAATATGTGCCAATTCAGCCAAACGGGCCTGCTGCTCAAGCCTATCTATTTGCATTTTTTGCTGATAAGGGGCGATGGTTTCATTTGGGCTACTATCTAAAGCTAAAAAGACACACGTCAACAATTCATCGAATTGGCCGAGCTCTTCATCACAATTGACATAGCTCGCTCTGGCACTGACTTCGATAATACAATTGCCTACATTGAATGGCTTGAGTGTACTCTCAATAATTTCCGCACATAAATGTTCATGAAGGTGTTGCTGATGTGTCAAACTGCATACGAATACAAAATGTAACCCGCCAAGATGTGCCAACCGTTCAACATCATTGCCAATAACAATGGGCATTACATCGTGGCTCTGTAAATGTTGTTTCATTCGATTGGCTGATTGTGCGAGCAGTAAATCACCAAATTCACGGCCAAGGTGAAAGTTAACTTGCTGAAACCCTTCTAACCGTACCATTACTAACATTGCGGTACCAGGTTCTCTAGTGCGATATTCATTAAAAGCCTCTCGGATACCAGCACGATCAGGCAGGCCTAGTATATCCGTATTAGATAACGCGTTGGGCTCACTAGGTGCCCGTTCATAAACCTGGGGTATATCTAGAAATAACTCACTGATAAAGATAGGCAACAAAGTAAAAACGACATAAATACCGGGAACATGCCACCAAAAATGACTAACAATTAATAGTGTCGCTGTCACTGCACACAGTGCACTAATAACAAGGTGACGACCTTGGCCAAGCCTATCACTTTGCCATATTTGTAGCAGTAAGATGAATACGAGAAAATAAAGCGCAAGATCACCGACTGCGGCAAGCACAGCCAATCCACAAGCGCCTAATAAAGCATGAATAATTCGGTTTACAGCAAAATGCGACCGTGCAATCGCAACTAAACTTAAACTCACCACAACACCAGCAGAAAATGCAATGGAAAGCGGTGAGAGTAAAGTATTGGTCAGTGAGAAATCGGCAAGATTGGTGGCGCTCCAGGACGGAAATATCCAGCATATGCTTAACAATACAAATAGAGACTTAACCAACGAAAATCTTGCCATTACACGACCACTACTGACTTTTAGTATTGAATAAGTCTACCCGATATCCACAGATTTAACAGATCGTTTACGCCAAACTGGTAACTTAATTCTGAAGGATGCTGAATCTGCCACATGGCAATATCCGCTTTAGCACCGACTTTTAACACCCCTCTATCAGATAAACCCAATGCTTTAGCGGCGTGTCTAGTCACACCCAGCAATGATTCTTCTGGCGTCATTCTAAACAATGTGCACGCCATATTCAGCATCAAACGTAATGAGCAAAGCGGCGCGGTGCCTGGGTTAAAATCACTGGCAATGGCAATCGGTACTTTATGCTCACGCAATAAGTCAATTGGCGGATGCTGAGTTTCTCTTAGGAAGTAAAACGCTCCTGGTAAAATCACCGCAACCGTGCCCGATTTGGCCATAGCCATCACACCGCGCTCATCTAAATATTCGATATGATCTGCCGATAAACCACCAAACTCCGCAACTAACTCACTGCCGTGTTGGTTTGATAACTGCTCAGCATGACACTTCACTTTTAGACCTAATTCGGTAGCACGCTCAAACACACGTTTTGTTTGTGCATGACTAAAGCCGACATTTTCACAAAAAACATCCACTGCATCAGCTAAGCCTTGTTCTGCAACCAACGGGAGCATTTCATTGCATACTAGATCAATATACCCATCGCTATCTCCTTTGTACTCTGGAGGTAAAGCATGCGCACCGAGGAAAGTACTCTGGATCTGGATTGGATGATGCTCATTGAGTACTTGATTCACTTCAAGTAATTTAATTTCGCTGTCTGTATCTAAACCGTAACCAGATTTACTTTCAACTGTAGTTACCCCTTCCTTTAACAGTGCATTTAAACGTGACTTAGCAACCACAAACAACTCTTCTTTTGAAGCCTGACGAGTCGCTTTCACTGTTGTTGCAATGCCACCGCCCTGCTCTGCGATTTGCTGATAAGATACCCCATTCAAACGCTGCTCAAACTCTTGTGCACGAGAACCTGCAAATAAAATATGAGTGTGGCAATCAATCAGACCCGGCGTCAGCCACGCCCCTTTTGCAGATGTCACAGGGGTCGCTAAGACGTCAAACTCTGGCATTTCAGATGTTTTACCAAGCCAAATTATCGTATCGCCTTTTAACATGATCGCCGCATTTTCAATTACGCCATATGCGCCTGCGATCTGCTCATCCATTGTGGCAATATTTGCATCAGTTATTACTAAATCTACTTCAATCACTGTCTACACTCAGTTGGAGAAAATTAATACAAGTTTAGCAAGAATACTTGTATATACAAGATGACTATGCCACCTTTATGACTAACCTTTTATTACACGGTAGCAGACAGTGACTGAACAACCTAAATTTGCCCAGATCAAACAGCATATTATTGAGCAGATCCGAGCTGGAGTGTGGCTAGAACATCAACGCGTTCCTTCTGAAAATGAGCTATCTGATCAATTTAAGGTTAGCCGCATGACCGCGCGACGTGCACTGAGTGAGCTCACCGAAGTCGGCATACTCACCCGTAGCCAGGGCTTAGGTACTTTTGTCGCCAGTTTTAAATCGCAGTCTTCACTGTTAGAAATACGCAATATTGCAGACGAAGTCGCGGATCGCGGTGGTGACTATACGTGCGTGGTGCTCTCCCTAGAGTCAATCTCTGCGATTGCCCCGATAGCCATTGCACTTGGGGTTGAAATTGACAGTCAAGTGTATCGAAGTGTGATTGTCCATCACGAAAACGATGACCCTCTGCAGGTGGAAGAGCGCTTTGTCAATCCGGCTTTAGCGCCTGAGTACTTGCAACAAGACTTTACAACATTAACTCCGCACGAATACTTAACGCAAGTTGCACCATTGACCGAAGCGAGACATACAGTTGAAGCAATTATGCCCAATGCGGAAATATGCCAATGGCTAAATATGTTTAATGAAGAACCTTGCTTGCAAGTCATAAGACGGACTTGGTCATCTCAAGGTATCGTCAGTTTTGCTCGACTGATCTCTCCAGGCAGCAAGTACCGCCTCGGAGGTCACCTCACATTCAAAAAATAAAACGCTGCAGCTTAAATATCGTGACGATATTCAAAGCCCAATTCAGTGATTAGCGTGCCATCTATTACCCTTGCCACAGACTCGTCACTCGCAAAACTAGGGGGCTCACTGCCATATTGCGTACAATGCTTCTGATAATAATCTTGTTTAGTCGGATGCGCAGGGTGACATATATTGTAGACAGGCTTTGCTGACTGCCAATTGGATAGGATACCCAATAGCCCATTAACCACATCTTGCTGATCTACCATGTTAACCAGCGCCTGCGAGGAACTTGATAAGTGTTTACCTGAAATGAACCTGCCAGGCTCTCTACTTGGACCGACCAAGCCAGCTAAACGCGCCACTTTACCGTTTTGTTCGCGAACCATTTGCTCAGCAGTTTGCAATATCTGCTGACGTGTCGTGTCTTTTGGTGCCAGTGGCGATTGCTCATCAAAATGACCTGAGTCAGAGCCATAAACCGCAGTTGAAGAACATAGTAAAAAGCCTCGACACTTCAACGATGCTGCTGTTTCCAGCGCCAAGCGCAATGTTTCTAGGTACAAGGTTTCACTTTGACGCATGCGTGGTGGTATGGCACACACCCAATACGCCTCATCAAGTGTAATAGAATGATGAAGTACTGAGTCAGTCACGCAAAATGCTTTGATATCATCGTCTACATGCACTTCTCGGCGTGTCGCTTGAACCTGCCAACCGCTCGCTTTTGCATCACGAACCAGTGCGCCCCCGAGCCAACCCGCACCTAAAACGACTAACTTATTATTCATCATATTTTCTTAATTTTACCTAAATCAGGTCATAATGTTAGTACAGCATAATAAAAAATACCATCAACATTTCCTCAGCTTTTGGTTATAAAATAGTAACTGCAATATGATGATTCTTTACTATTTTTTTATTTTTTTAGGAACGATATGATGAAACCACTTATCTCATCTTGCACGTACCTTGCCCAAATTAGCTAGATATATCAAATGAGATATGGTTTATTACGTTAGCGCTGTCCCAATAAAAAGAATACGTCATGTTTGAAAACTTATCTCTTCGTAAAAAAATTCTCATACTGATCGGTGGCACTATTTCGGTGTTATTGATGCTGGCTTCCACTTATTTTGTTAATCATATCGCAACAATTTCACGTCAAGGTATTGAGCGTGAAGCACAGAGTTATATTTACTCTGAGAAATTATCCATGGAGTCATTTTTTGCTCAGTACGGCAGGGTTGTAGAAACCTTTGTCACCAACCCTCATAACGTCAATTGGTTTGATAACTATTCAGTTAGGGAGCAAAGTCTGACTGGCGATAAAGGGTATGACGAAGTCAATGAAGACTTTCAGCGCATCAGTAAAAGCGATGAAAACATCTTATCCGCATTTATGGCATCTGCCCGCACTGGTGAGTATTTCAAAGAAAATGAGCGTACATCAAACTTTTCTGATGGACGCCCTTATTACGCGTACAAGCGGCCGTGGTGGCAAGACGCGCTAAATCACGGCAAGCTTTATGTTGGTGCTCTATCTGTTGATATTAATACAGGGGATGTCTCTGCGGTTGTGCAACAGCCGGTTTATAACAAGCAAGGTGAACTCGTCGCTGTTGGCGGCGTTGATTTACAAATCAATAAAATCAATGAGATGGTCGAAGACATTCAGTTTGATGGTGAGGGCTACGGCTTCCTGCTTGATAACGAGCTCAAAGTAGTACATTTATCAAAGCGCACTGGACACAACCTATCTACCACTGATGCTGGGCCTCGCGGTAAAGAAGGCTTATCGGGACTTGAGCAGCAATTTCAAGATACACAGGGGTTTACTGAGTTAACGCGCTTAATTGACCGCCAAGACGCTGGCAATGCCACGGTTACACTTCAAGGGCAAGACTATTATGTTGTCTTTAACAGCGTAAAATTGGATACACCGGTACTAGATTGGCATGTGGGTATCCTTGTTCCGGTAAGCTTAATTGACGAGCCAGTCAATGAAGCAGTAATGAGTACAGTGACTGCGGTCATCGTGATCCTATCTATTATTGTCGCTATGATTTTACTTGCTGCGCAAATGATCACGCGTCCAATCATTACTTTAACAGACACCATGCGCGACATAGCCTCTGGCGAAGGAGACTTAACTCGACGCATTAATATTCAGAGCAAAGATGAAGTTGGTCAACTGGCCATGTACATGAACACCTTCATCGATAAATTACGTGCCATGATGATCGATACCGCAGCACAAGCAGAGCAGCTTAGTGGCGCCTCAGCACAGCTACGTGACGTATCTAACAATACCAATGACGAGATACAGCAAGAAAAAGAGCAGGTTGATAGCGTCTCTGCAGCGGTGACGGAAATGGCGGCAACGGTAACTGAAATCTCTCGTAATGCACATGAAACTAATCGAGCTTCAGACTTAGTACAAAGCATGACCAACGATGGTGCCCACCGCTCTAGTCAAGCTCAAGAAGTGATGACAGAACTCGCGAGTCATATTGGCGAGGCTGCCAAAGTAGTTGCAGGCTTAGAGCAAGAAACCAGTAATATCGGTGCGGTCATTGATGTGATTAATGGTATTGCCGAGCAAACTAATTTGTTGGCTTTAAATGCTGCAATTGAAGCAGCCCGTGCTGGCGAACAAGGCCGAGGATTCGCCGTGGTTGCAGATGAAGTCAGAAGCCTAGCGAGCCGTACACAAGAATCGACAGATGATATACGCAACATGATCTCTCGCTTACAGCAAATTGCACAACAAGCCTCAACCATGATGCAACAAGGCCAAGAGCGAGCGCAAAGTTCAGTAGAACAAACTCAAGAAGTCCTAGATGCATTGCATAATATCACCGAGTCGGTTAACACTGTACAAGACCAAAGCCACCAAATCGCGACCTCAACAGAGGAGCAAACGGTAGTAGCTGAAGATATAAACAATAGCCTCAACTCGATTAATGACTTGGTGAATAGCACAGCAAACCACGCACACCTATTAGCAGACGAAGCAAGGGATCTGAACGACCTTGCCAAAGCACTTAATGCTACGGTTAATCAGTTTAAACTATAACCAAATAAGGTACGGTGCATAAATCGCACCGTACTTTCCATACTTAAATTTTTTTCATGTTGCTTCCCCTTAATTACGTTCAAATAACATACATAATTGGGAAATTATCCCGACAAAAACAATTAAACCCATTACTTTTCAGTAATTAATAAATTAAGAACGATTGTTGATCACAATCAAACAATTTCACCATCAAGCCTTTACTTGGGTATTTTTTTTCTTCAAATTAATAATAAAATCTTAGAAAACCAAGTATATTAATGACAAGCACGAATAGATTTTGTGCAATTTAACTCATAGCTCAATGTAGCTTGTAGGGTGTTATATGATAAAAAACTGGCGGCTAAGCCAACAATTAAACAGCGCGTTTGGCGTTATGATATTGATGATAATCGTATTATCCATCACCGCGTTTTGGAGTTTGAGTAGTGGGTATAACAACTTCGTTGAATATCGAACTACGGCCAGAGACAGTAATTTGGCAGGACGAATTCAAGCAAACTTGCTAGAGGTAAGATTACAAGCGATAAAGTATCTAAAGCATCAAAGTGATGCCAATATAGCTCAATTTGACCAGCGCTTTGAGCTTCTTGAAACCCTGCTCGATAAGGCACAATCTCAGTATACCAACTCCTCCCAACTAAACATCATCACCGATAGCCAAAAACAAATGGAAAAATATGAAGCCAGTTTTAGGCAGGTGATCAGCTTATACGAGCGTCGCCACCAAATCGTCAATGATACGCTCAACAAGTATGGGCCAGAGCTTGACGGAAAGCTGCGCATTATGATGGACAACGCTCAATCTATTGAGGAGGTGAATAAGATCAGCGCACTAAGAAGCCATTTACAGCAAGGGCGCTTATCCACAAACCAATTTTTAGTCGCCAATGCTGAGCGTGACTATCAATTGGCCAAAGATACATTGAGCACTTTAAATAGCCAAGCTACGCAGTTTTTGAGGACATCTCAAACCAACCAGTTTCAAGGGTTTATCACACCGCTTCAGGCATACCAAGCAGGTTTAGAAGAAGTCTACCAAGTGATCATAAAGCGTAATACAGAAATCACCCAAGTACTTGATAAGATAGGGCCTCACGTTGCCACTAAAGTTGAGGACATCAAACTCGATATCAAAGCTTCTCAAGATGAGCTTGGGCCGGTTGTGCAGGCAGCCAGTGCCAATGCCAAGTTTATTGTGATCACGCTTGCCATTCTGATCATCGTCTGTGGTGTCTTTTTCAGTTGGTTCATTAGCAAAATCATCAAACAACCGATAGGTGGCGAACCACGTGAAATTGAGGCAATGGCGAGAAAAATTGCAGCGGGCGATCTTACCGTTCGGTTTGAGCAGCACGAAAACAGTAGCGGGATTTATCAAGCGATGTCAGAAATGGTCTCAAACCTCAGAGCCTTTATTGAACAGATCCATCAATCTACTGACACACTCACTGCCACTGCACACAACATGAGTGCCATCACAACGCAAGCCATGCAAGGTGCAGAGCAGCAAATGGCACAGTTAGAAAATACCGATAGAGCGATGGATGAGATGGCACAAACGGTAGCCGACATAACCCAAAGCACGCAATCTGCAGCTGATACCGCCACAACCGCAGAGGAGTCCTCACAACACGGGTTGAATGCAGTTGCGCAAACCACCACGTCAATCACAACGCTGAAAGCCGATATTGACAACGTCAGCCAAACAATTTCGAAACTGGCTGAAGAAACGCAGTCTGTTGGTTCTATTTTAGATGTGATCCGTGGTATTGCCGACCAAACCAACTTGCTTGCACTCAATGCTGCAATTGAAGCCGCTAGAGCAGGTGAACAGGGTCGAGGTTTTGCCGTTGTTGCTGATGAAGTAAGAAGCCTTGCCAGTCGCACACAGCAGAGTACCGAAGAGATCCAAGCGATGATTTCACGCTTGCAACAAGAGGCGCAACGCTCTGTTGAGCTGATGGGCAGCAATGTTGAAAATGCAGAAACCACCGCAGATCAAATTCACCAAGCTGGAGAAACGTTGCAACAGGTATCTGACTCTGTCATCGCGATCCGGGATATGAGTATCCAAATTGCCAGCGCGACAGAACAACAAAATGCAGTAACACAGCAGGTTTCTCAAGGCGTTCGTGATGTCACAGGTACAGCGAAAGAAACTGCACAAGGCGCTGAAAAAGCATCAAATGACGCTACGTTATTGGCCTCTTTAGCCGACGATCTGTCTACTACTGCAAAACGTTATCAATTATAGCGAATAATGAAGCAGTGCAGCCTAGTTGCACTGCCTAATAAACGCCCTATTGCGTCAGATCAAACTCTGCTTTTTAGCTAACACCTATACTTGTATCGTATAATTTTATGTGAGTGCGATCGTGATTAAACTACCTCATTGGGAAGACTCCCTGATCCAGAAATACAATATTTCTGGCCCGAGATATACTTCTTACCCCACAGCTCTGTCATTAACCTCTGGGTATACACAAAGTGATTTAACCAACGCCATTGCCAGTTCTACTAATCGTGCATTGTCGCTGTATATTCATATCCCCTTTTGCCATCAGCTATGCTATTACTGTGGCTGTAATAAAATCATTACGCGTCATCAGTCTAAAGCCGATGTTTACCTTGACCATCTGCTTCAAGAAATTGCCGCACAAGCCCCTTTGTTTAAAGAATACCAAGTTGAACAGTTGCACTTAGGAGGCGGCACACCAACGTTTTTAACCCCTGAACAAATGACGCGGCTCATCGAAGCCCTTGAGCAACATTTTAACTTTACTCATACTGCACAGCGCGGTATTGAGATAGACCCACGCTCTTTGGCTGATGGCATGCTGGAGTCGCTCAAAGTACTTGGCTTCAATCGCGTATCTTTTGGCGTGCAAGACTTTAATGACCAAGTACAGGCTGCGGTGAATCGCCCACAGCAACTAGATGAAGTACTCACGGTCTTACAAAAGGCAAGAGCTCTCGGGTTTAAGTCCATCAATATGGATATGATATACGGCTTGCCATACCAAACTCCCGAGACCTACCAAGCAACCATAAAGCAACTTATCGAGTTGGCGCCAGATCGGGTTTCGCTCTTCAATTACGCCCATTTACCAGACAGGTTTGCAGCCCAGCGCAAGCTCAAAGAACATGATATGCCCACGCCAGAACAAAAGTTGGCCATCTTTAAAGCGACACTTGAGCGCATGACACAGGCAGGATACCAATATATTGGTATGGATCACTTTGCAAAACAAGATGATGAGCTTGCAATTGCACAGCGCGAAGATCAACTACACAGGAACTTTCAAGGCTATACCACCCATGGTAACTGCGATTTATTAGGGTTAGGCGTGTCATCCATCTCTCAGATAGGCAATGCCATATTACAGAATGAAAAAGATCTTAAACCATACTATCAAGCAATATCTGAGCAAAAAAATGCCATCATCAAAGGCATATCTTTACATCAAGATGACCTCATACGTGCCGCCGTTATCAAGCAGCTAATTTGTCATTTCGACTTAGATAAAACAGCTATCAATGCCCAGTTTAACATCAATTTTGATGAATACTTTGCACAGGCATTGCAAGCTCTGGCGCCTTTGGAAACAGATGGCTTGGTGAACAATGACCAAAATACCATCACGGTCACAGCCAAAGGCACCTTGTTCATTCGAATCATTTGCATGTGCTTTGATGCTTATTTACAGCAACAAATCAAAAATACCCGCTTTTCACGCGTGATATAAAAAGACACGGCCTACAGTAACTGTGGGCCCCTTTTCCAATTCATAGCCTTGCGTTCAACCGAAAACGCTTGCCCTCACAGTCGCACTGTTTCACACTGACAAAAAGTGCAATACAAGGAAAAGTATGCTCAAACCTAAACACTATTTTGTGCTGTCTGTGATCTTTGCAATCATTGCAATTGCGCCAATTCTCTGTGCACTATTAGCACAAGGTTTATCCAACTCACTGACGTGTGTTGTCAATGAGCGGGGTGATACACCTTGCATACTTTTTAATTATGATATCACAATGATATTGGTGAGTTTTTATGTCAGTGGCTGGATAGCACTGCTCACGATCCCTATTGCTGGCGGGATGTCAGGCTGGTGTTATCTGCATTATCTCAAGTTAAGCTTAATACGCTAACACAAGCTCATTTAAGGTATTTATCCAGTGATTGCTTTAGCATCACTTCATTATTAGAAAGCTCGCCCGGACAAGGCCGACCTGAAGAGGAAGGCAGATCTGCTTGTGCCATCTCCATCGAATCATCAAATAAATAACACTTGCCTTTCCATTTCACCAAACGTCTATTTTGATTGCGATAAATCACTTCGCTTTCACCGGATAAAAACTGTGTGTGTGCTTTTGGCGTACGCATTCTTACTGCTGGCGCGCCAGCCTGTTTATCAAACTGACGGGAGCCAAAAAAAGCTTCTTGCTCTTTTTGCTGTAGCTGTTCAATACCTTTATAGGGGTTAACCTTAATCACTTTTACTTTATTAGCTGTAGCAGTATTTTGCTCATGATCTGGCTCAAGTACGGGTGGTTCTTGCACGCTCTTAGGCTGCGCGGATGTTTGCTCAGCAGTGACTTCTTCAGCTTGCTCAGGCTCGTTTATTTCCTCTTCAATAGGTGGTTTATCCACTGCTTCGACCACTTCAGCGTCAACTACCTCTTCTTCTATCGCTGATTGGTCCGGATCATCCATTGTAACCACATAAACTTTAAGCGATTTCTCATTTTTTACTACAGGCACTGTCGGGGCGACTAAAAATAACAACCCTCCAATAACACCATGTATAGTCAAAGAGCCCAACACAGCCACTCGCGTAGAGTGCATTACATAATCCTTTAATCTTTAATGTCATTTATGTTTGGAGGTTTATTTTCTTGAAAAGTTCAAAGCAATAGATTGAAACTAAGTGGGTATAAATTCAAGTCTTAAAAAGAAAAAACCCCGGCTAGAGCCGGGGTTTCTATAAGTCCACTTAATTAAAATTAAGCTTTCTTAGGACGTTCAATCACGTCAACTAGCGTCCAAGATTTTTTCTTAGAGATTGGCGCACATTCGCGAATAGTCACGACGTCACCTGCTAGTGCTGTGTTGTTCTCATCATGTGCATGCAACTTAGTTGTACGCTTGATGAATTTACCGTAGATCGGGTGCTTAACCTGACGCTCGATAGCAACAACGATTGACTTATCCATTTTGTCGCTAACTACACGACCTTGAAGAGTACGGATTTGATCGCTCATTATGCACCTGCCTTCTGGTTGATAACCGTTTTAACACGCGCAATACTGCGACGCACTTTTCTCAGCTCGTGAGTTTGAGCTAGCTGACCAGTGCTCGCTTGCATGCGCAGGTTGAACTGCTCACGAAGAAGCTCTAGAAGTTCAGCTTTAAGCTCTTCTACGCTTTTGTCTTTCAATTCGCTAGCTTTCATTACATTACCGTCCGAGTTACAAATGTTGTTTTGAAAGGTAATTTACGAGCAGCTAGGTCGAATGCTTCACGAGCAAGCTCTTCAGGAACACCTTCCATCTCATAAAGTACTTTGCCTGGCTGGATTTCAGCAACCCAGTACTCAACAGAGCCTTTACCTTTACCCATACGAACTTCAAGCGGTTTTTCTGTAATCGGCTTATCTGGGAACACACGGATCCAGATTTTACCCTGACGCTTTACGTGACGTGTCATAGCACGACGAGCTGCTTCGATTTGACGAGCAGTCATACGGCCACGGCCAGTCGCTTTCAAGCCGAAAGAACCGAAGCTAACTTTGTTACCGCTAGTAGCAAGACCACGGTTGCGGCCTTTGTGTACCTTGCGGAATTTTGTACGTTTTGGCTGTAACATTAGTCGCTACCTCTTACTTAGCACTTTTCTTAGCTTTCTTCGGTGCACGTTTAGCTGGCTTCTCTTGCTCTTGTTTCAGTGGAAGACCACCGATAACTTCGCCTTTGAAGATCCAAACTTTAACACCGATGATGCCGTAAGTAGTCAAAGCTTCTGAAGTAGCGTAATCGATATCAGCACGTAGAGTGTGTAGAGGTACACGACCTTCACGGTACCACTCTGAACGTGCGATTTCAGCGCCGCCTAAACGACCGCTAACTTCAACCTTGATACCTTTAGCACCTAGACGCATTGCATTTTGAACTGCGCGCTTCATAGCACGACGGAACATAACACGACGCTCTAGCTGTGAAGAGATACCGTCAGCAACCAATTGTGCATCTAGCTCAGGCTTACGTACTTCTGCAATGTTAATTTGTGCAGGTACACCAGCAAGCTTAGTTACAGCTTGGCGAAGCTTTTCAACGTCTTCACCTTTTTTACCGATAACAACACCAGGACGAGCTGTGTGAATTGTTACACGGATAGATTTAGCTGGACGCTCGATAACGATTTTAGACACAGAAGCGTTTTTCAATTCCTTAGTAAGGTATTGACGCACTTTGTGATCGCCAAAAAGCTGCTCAGAGAAATCTTTTGTATTCGCGTACCAAGTAGATACCCAAGGCTTTGAGATACCTAGGCGAATACCAGTAGGATGAACTTTTTGTCCCATTACTTATATCTCCTAGCTATCTGAAACCACAACAGTGATGTGGCTTGAACGCTTAAGGATGCGGTCTGCGCGTCCTTTAGCACGTGGCATAATACGTTTCATTGTAGGACCTTCGTCTACAAAAACTTTAGCCACTTTAAGCTCATCAATGTCAGCACCTTCGTTGTGCTCCGCGTTCGCGATAGCAGACTCAAGTACTTTTTTAACCAATACAGCCGCTTTCTTTGGGCTATACGCTAGGATTTCTAGCGCGCGATCAACCGGAAGTCCGCGGATCTGATCAGCAACTAGACGTGCTTTTTGCGCCGAACCAGAGGCGAATTTGTGTTTAGCTAATGCTTCCATCATACCCTCCGATTAACGCTTCTTAGCTTTCTTATCCGCAGCGTGACCGCGGTAAGTACGTGTAGGTGCAAATTCACCTAGTTTGTGACCGATCATTTCGTCTGTAACGAATACAGGTACGTGCTGACGACCATTATGGACAGCGATGGTCAATCCGATCATGTTAGGGATGATCATTGAACGACGGCTCCAAGTCTTTATAGGCTTCTTGTCACCGCTTTCCAACGCCTTCTCTACCTTCTTCAGCAAGTGTAGGTCAATGAATGGACCCTTCTTGAGAGAACGTGGCATGGCAATTCCTCAACTATTACTTAGTACGACGACGTACGATAAATTTATCAGTACGCTTGTTCTTACGTGTCTTAGCACCCTTAGTAGGCTTACCCCATGGAGACACAGGGTGACGACCACCAGATGTACGACCTTCACCACCACCGTGTGGGTGGTCAATCGGGTTCATGGCAACACCACGAACTGTAGGACGGATACCACGCCAACGATTAGCACCAGCTTTACCTAGTGAACGTAGCATGTGTTCAGCGTTACCTACTTCACCGATAGTTGCGCGGCAATCCGCTTCAACTTTACGCATTTCACCTGAACGTAGACGTAGAGTCACGTACTGGCCTTCACGCGCTAGGATCTGTACATATGCACCAGCAGAACGTGCAATCTGAGCACCTTTACCAGGCTTAAGCTCAACATTGTGTACTGTAGTACCTACTGGGATGTTACGCATTGGTAATGTGTTACCAGCTTTGATTGGTGCATCAACACCAGACTGGATTGCATCACCTGCTTTAACACCTTTAGGTGCGATGATGTAACGACGCTCACCGTCTGCATATAATACAAGAGCGATGTTTGCGCTACGGTTTGGATCATACTCTAGACGCTCAACAACAGCTGGAATGCCATCTTTAGTGCGTTTAAAGTCGATTACACGATAGTGATGCTTGTGACCACCACCGATGTGACGAACCGTGATACGACCGTTGTTGTTACGACCACCTGATTTAGAGTTCTTCTCTAGTAGCGGAGCGTATGGCTTACCCTTGTGTAGATCAGGGTTAACCACTTTAACGACGTGACGACGACCCGCAGAAGTTGGTTTACACTTTTGAAGTGCCATAATTCTAACTCCCCTTATTACTCGGCGCCGCCGACAAAGTCTAGCTCGCTGCCTTCTTTAAGAGTAACGTAGGCTTTCTTCCAGTCTGAACGACGGCCGAAACGCATGCCTGTACGCTTTGTTTTACCCTTAACATTTAGAGTGCGAACACCAGTTACTTCTACTTCAAAAAGCTTTTCAACAGCTGCTTTAACTTCAGCTTTGTTTGCATCTTTTGCTACTTTGAACACAATAGTGTTGTTCGCTTCAGCAGAGATTGTGCTTTTCTCAGAGATGTGTGGAGCAAGAATTACTTTTAAAAGACGTTCTTCACTGATCATGCTAATGACTCCTCAAGTTGCTTCACAGCACCTGCAGTAATTAGAACCTTATCGAAAGCGATTAGGCTTACTGGGTCGATGCCAGCTACGTCACGAGTATCAACCTTGTACAGGTTACGCGATGAAAGGAATAGATTCTCATCTACTTCTTCAGTCACAATTAATACGTCTTTTAGCTCAAGCTCTTTAAGCTTAGCTACTAGTTCTTTAGTCTTAGGTGCTTCTAAACCGAAGTTTTCAACAACAATAAGACGCTCTTGACGAACTAGTTCAGATAAGATGCTCTTGATCGCACCGCGATACATCTTACGGTTAACTTTTTGGCTGTGATCTTGCGGCTTAGCTGCAAAGCTCACACCACCGCTGCGCCAGATTGGGCTGCGGATTGTACCAGCACGTGCACGGCCAGTACCTTTTTGGCGGAATGGTTTCTTACCACCACCACGTACTTCAGAACGCGTCTTCTGAGCTTTAGTACCTTGACGAGCACCTGCTGCGTAAGCAACAACTACTTGGTGTACTAATGCTTCGTTAAACTCACGTCCAAAAGTAGCTTCGGAAACTTCAAGCGCACCAGCGCCTTTAATTGCTAATTCCATCACTAAATCTCCAGGACTTATGCTTTAACAGCAGGTTTAACGATAACGTCGCCGCCGATAGCGCCAGGTACTGCACCTTTAACTAAAAGCAGGTTACGCTCAGCGTCAACACGAACTAGTTCAAGGTTCTGTGTCGTAGAACGAACATTACCCATTTGACCGGCCATTTTCTTACCTTTGAAAACTTTACCAGGAGACTGGTTTTGACCGATTGAACCAGGAGCACGGTGAGATAGAGAGTTACCGTGTGTAGCGTCTTGCATGCTGAAGTTCCAGCGCTTAACACCACCTTGGAAACCTTTACCTTTTGAAGTACCAGTAACGTCTACTTTTTTCACTTCAGTGAAAAGTTCAACAGTTAGTTCTGAACCTACTTCAAACTCACCTTCTCCGCCGTTAAGACGGAATTCCCACAGGCCACGACCCGCTTCAACGCCAGCTTTTGCGAAGTGACCCGCTGCTGGTTTGTTTACACGGCTTGCTTTTTTCTCGCCTGCAGTAACTTGAAGCGCGTTATAACCGTCTGTAGCGTCAGATTTGATCTGAGTTACACGGTTAGGAGTCGCTTCGATAACTGTCACAGGGATAGATACACCATCTTCAGTGAAGATACGTGTCATACCCACTTTACGACCGACTAGACCTAATGCCATTTTCCTAAAACCTCTCTAATCTTTCGATTAACCCAGGCTGATTTGAACATCAACACCAGCAGCAAGGTCTAGGCGCATTAGAGCGTCTACAGTCTTGTCAGTTGGTTCTACGATGTCGATCAGACGTTTATGGGTGCGGATTTCATACTGATCACGCGCGTCTTTGTTTACGTGCGGAGAGATCAATACAGTGAAACGCTCAAAACGTGTAGGTAGTGGGATTGGACCACGTACCTGAGCACCAGTGCGCTTCGCAGTTTCCACGATTTCCGCCGTTGATTGGTCAATCAAACGGTGGTCAAAAGCTTTTAGGCGAATACGAATGCGTTGATTTGACATTCTTAAACCTCAATTAAAAGAGCATTTAAAAAGAGCATAAAAAAACCGCCGAAACTATCTTAAAATACCTAAGAAGTCGGTTGTTCTTTTATTTCTACCATCGAACTCCAAATCGGAGTTCCTGTTTAATAGTCTGAAATCCAGACTTTCATTTATACTTTCAACGGCCAGAAGCCGAGAAAGTTCGCACATTATAATGATACTGGTGATAAATGCAACAATTAAATACAATAAATTTGTCGCATTGCGATATCTGGTTTTTTCGCCAAACTCAGCACTATAACGACACCTAGACCAAGCCCCTAATTAAAGTTCACTCAAAGGCTAACGTCCTAATAAATAACTGTGTTTAAACCGGCCTTGGCTATACTAAAACAACGTGTAGCGTGCTTTGGTTTCATATTGGTGGCACCTCAAACATCATAACTTGGCTGTAGGCGACACCACGCAAGGACTCACTGGACCATGGTCAGTCCAGTGAATCCTTGATATTCTATTACAAAAATTATTATTTGGTACTGTATATGCGCTTCATATCCCAAAGTCTCAACGCGCTAGCGCGCTGGACTAATTGGCTTTTAGTTAAAAGTAAACTGTTGCCAGAAAACCCTATCGAGCAATTTGGGCTTGATCCAAACCTGCCAACTTTTTATGTGACGAGATTAAACTCCCACTCTGATCTTGCAGCCATATATCGCATGTGCCAACAGCTTGGCCTACCAAGCCCGATGCAATCGCAAAAAATAGGCAATACCGAGGTTCCGCGTTTTATTGCTATGCAAAACCCAACCCCATTATTTGCTAAGTCAGCCAAACCGAGTAACGCACTGCAACTGAGCAAAGATATATTTCACGCGCTTAAAGTCAATCCTGAAAGCAAAGCACAAATACTGCCGGTCTCCGTATTTTGGGGTCGAGATCCGGGTAAAGAAAAGCCTGGGCTTGGGACACTATTGAGTCACTCATTGACTCCAAGTTGGCTTCGCAAGGGCTTAGTCATCTTGTTTTCAGGTCGTGATAGCCTTGTGCGCTTTTCCGCCCCCATTGCCGTTGAGCAATTGATGAATGACAAAGCCGATGTCGAAGAGTTACCACAAAAGTTGCTGCGGGTAGCTCGAGTGCATTTTCGTCGTCAGCAACTTGCCGCAACAGGGCCTAAACTGCCATCCAGAGAAGCCCTATTTAACTCTATTCTCGCTGCGCCTAATATCAAAAAAGCCATCGCTGAAGAAGCTAAGGCAAAAGGCTTGAGTCATCATGAAGCAAGGCTCAACGCTCAAGAGTTACTGGATGAGATAGCCGCAAATTACTCTGATGCCATGGTACGTGTGGCGGATCGCGTACTGACTTGGCTCTGGAACAAGTTATATAACGGCATTGAAGTCAAAAATGCCGATGAAGTCAGGTCGCTGGCAGACAAGGGACATGAAATCATTTACGTACCTTGTCATCGCTCTCATATGGATTACTTATTACTGACCTATGTCATTTACCATCAAGGCTTAGTACCGCCGCATATTGCTGCGGGTGTCAATCTAAACTTTTTCCCTGCAGGTGGTATTTTCCGCCGCTCGGGCGCGTTTTTTATTCGCCGCTCATTTGCTGGTAATAAGCTCTATTCTGCGGTTTTCAAAGAATATCTAAGCCAGCTATTTATCAAAGGCTACTCTGTTAAGTTTTACACAGAAGGCGGCCGCAGCCGCACAGGTCGATTATTACCACCCAAAACCGGCATGTTGGCCATGACCATGCAATCAATGCTAAGAGGTATAGACAGACCAATTTCAATTGTGCCTGTTTATATCGGTTATGAACATGTGATGGAGATAAATACCTATCTCAAAGAGCTTGCTGGTAACAACAAGAAAAATGAGTCTGTATTGGGTGTATTCAAAGCCATTAAGAACCTACGTAACTACGGACGAGGTTATTTAAACTTTGGCCAACCCATAAACCTCAATCAGTACTTAAATGAACACCAGCCTGACTGGCGCCAAGCTATCACAGCTGAAGACGCACCAAAACCACAATGGCTTAACAATCAAGTCGCCAATGTCGCCGACCAAATCATGACGAACATCAACGCCAGTGCCGCTTTGAATGTTATTAATGTGCTTGCGACCATCCTGCTCAGTAATGAGCAATTTGCACTGAGCAAACAAAAGCTTCTGGAGCAACTGCGCTTTTATTTAGCACTGCAAAAGCACGCTAAGTACAATGCACATATTACTCAGCCTGATGAAGATGCAGAAGCTCTGTTGGCCCATGCACTTAAACTCGATAAATTTGAAGTACTACAAGATGGGTTAGGTGACATCATCACCATCAAAGAGAAAGAACGTACACTATTCAACTATTACCGTAATAATATTTTACACCTGTTTGCTGTCCCTAGTGTCCTCGCACAAATGCTATTCAATCGTTACAGTATGACGGTCGAGGAGTGTGAGCAAAAACTCGCAAGACTTTATCCATTGTTTGCCAAAGAGTGGTTTTTAACTCCGATGCCGAATGGCTATATTCAAGAGATTTTAACAAGCTTCGCACAGCATGAATTAATCACTTTTGATGGCAATAAGGCAGTTGCGAGTAAAGACAATCGCGCCCTTGCCAAGCTCGAAATGCTTGGCAAAGTATGTCACTTAACACTTGAGCGCTATGCAATAACCAGCAGTCTAGTGATCAATAATCAAGGGATTAAACGACCAGATTTGGAGAAAGAAAGCGACATTTTGGCCAATCGTTTAGGCACCCTTCACGGTATCAAGAGTCCTGAATTTTTTGACAAAAAAGTACTGAGTAACTTCATCAACGCATTACGTGAACAAGGCTTTATCAGTATTTCAGAGCAGCAGACCATCAATGCTGAATCTGAGCTCGAAGAGTTGCAAGCATTTTTGACTGAGTTGCTGCCAGCGCGTATCTGGCAATCAATCAACGATACTGTTTAGATTCGTAACCGATGCGCCAAACTAACGTTGGCGCATCACTCCTTCTTGTATCGTGGATGCCACTAGCTCACCCTGACGATTAAAAAATTGGCCGCGTACCAGACCACGACCATTGCTCGCACTTGGACTATCAACGCTGTACAGCATCCAATCGTCTAACCTAAATGGACGGTGAAACCACATTGCATGATCAATCGTTGCAACCTGCATATTTGGCTGCATAAAAGACAAACCATGGGGCTGTAAAGCGGTTGGTAAAAACTCAAAGTCAGACGCATAAGCCAGTAAGTAATTATGGATACGCCTTTCCTCTGGCATGGTGCCATTTGCTTTAAACCAAACATGGCGTTTAGCTGCCGCCTTTTGTGGTTGAAATGGGTTTTGGAAATTTACTGGACGCATATCCAAAGGCATCTCTTGAGTAAACTTAGGTCTTAGCGCCTTTGGGATCAACTCCGCATTATCTTGGTAAAACTGCAACGCAGATTTCAGTGTTTCTGGCTCTGGTACCGTTGGCATTTCAGACTGATGGGATAAACCTGGTTCATCACCTTGAAATGACGCCGTCATATAAAAAATCGGTTTCCCGTATTGGATTGCACTCACACGCCTTGTGCTGAAGCTACGTCCATCACGAATATTTTCAACATCATATACAATGGGTTTACTGGCATCGCCTGGGCGCAAGAAATAAGAATGCAGAGAGTTCACATAACGGCCCTCAGGCAGCGTGTATTTTGCCGCAGAAAGCGCTTGTCCCATTACCTGTCCACCAAAAACTTGTGGAAACCCTAAATCCTGACTTTGCCCGCGATAGATCCCCTGCTCAATTTCTTCCAAACTCAATAAATCAAGTAAATCCTGTAAAACCTGACTCATTAGCTACCTCACCATTGTAGTTACTGCGATTAGTGATAATAATACACTAATCTACCTTTAATTGAGCACTTATAATGGCTTATTGGTTATTCAAAACTGAACCTGATGCATACTCTCTCGAGGATTTAAAGAACGCGCCACAGCAAAGCACATTTTGGGAAGGGATCCGTAACTATCAAGCGCGCAACTTTATGCGCGACCAGATGCAAGTGGGCGATGAAGTCTTTATTTATCACTCAAGCTGTAAAGTACCAGCCGTTGTTGGCATCGCAAAAGTCACAAAAGGAGCGCAAACAGATCCTTACCAATTTGATGCCAGCAGTGATTATTACGACCCAAAATCAACCCCTGAGAATCCAAGGTGGATAGGCGTGACAGTCCAATATGTCGAACAATTGCCTTCTCAAGTGACCCTAAAAGCCATCAAAGCGGATGATGCGATCTGCGAACTGGCACTCAAAAAAGCCGGCAGGCTCTCCATTATGCCAGTCAATGAAACTGAATGGCTACACATCATCGCGATGTCAAAAAGGTAAGTTAACTATGCTTCTTGCGGCGAGTTTTCACTCGCCCAGTTTTTGGGATCATGGTAATGTACAGTAGTAATGCAACCCATGAAAAGAGCAAGGTGCCAATGAGCCAGCCGTTTTTTTCATGTCCTTTAGAACGCTTGCTACCAGCCACCATGGCAATAGGTGTCAAATAAAGACAAACGCCCCCAACCATTAACAGCAACTCATTCATAACTGCTCCCAAGCCACCTCTTTTTCTAATACTCGCTGTGGTGCAATGTAATGAATAAAATCACCGCCTTTTAATCTATAAGTTAATGGCGGATTCAAATCCATATCCTGACCACTTCGATCATGAGCGACCCCCAGTAAAGTGGCATTATGATGCTCTTTAAAAAACAGAAACAACTGGCCAAACTCGCATGCAGGTATAGACGTTGGAAGTTGCAAACTGAATTGGGTATCCCCCCGCAGTGTCGATAGCAATTCTTCTTGTATACGACTAGATCCAGGGTCCTGCATAGAACGCACCAATATTTCTGCAGACATGGCGGTTGAACACTCAACATTTGCACAATGTACACGCAGTAATTGCGCTTTGGTTTCATCAATGAAATGCGCACTAATGTGCGCCGCACTTTTTACCATCGGGCTCAATTTAAGCGCTGTTGTGAATGTATGATCATCGTCTTTACCATCCACAATGATTTTATCAGCCTCATCAATTGCAGTACGAGACAATTCAGCGTCATCTGTGAAGCTGGCTAAACGTACAAAATCTACTTGTGGATAACGTAACAATGGATGCTCCATCTCCTCTTGCACAGCAAGAATGATCCGCCGCTCAATACGTTTGTTATCAGCAAGAATAAATTCAATCATTTTTTCAGTTCTCGTTGAATGCCAACCGAAAATAATGATGTGGTCATGTAGATGTGAGAAGTCTTTATCGCCTTTCATCGCTTTCTTTACCCATAGTGTAATTTCTTGTCCAACTTTCCCTAATAAAACTCCAAAGAGCGCTAATCCAAATGGAATTTGTACCAATGCAACAGTCCACCGCCCAAACTCAGACGATGCGCTTAAGTCACCATATCCAACAGTCGATGTGGTCACGACATAGTAATAAACGAATGTACTAAAAGGTAACAGTGCCTGCTCTCGTGCCAGCCATAACAGCCCCCATGTCAATAACATGTGACTGATTGTCGCCAAGACTAAGACTTGCCAACTGGCTCGATTGATGTGGCTTTGGATTTGTAACAGCATGCGCTTCATGACGATAGGCATTGATTATCCTGATGTTTTATTTTTATCCCTATATAACATCATCTATTAGTAGATAAACAAGTCAATGCTTTGCAGGGAAAAAATTTATTTATCCTATATTTTTCAGTAAATACTGCATTTATACGCCGACTGATGTAAAGAACTCGTAATTTTTACTGTTATATGTGTATACTTTGAAAAGCAGCAAGATGATGAGGTGAAAGTATGGCGGGTGTGTTAGCTTCAGTCGATCAACGCACACAGTTGGTAGGTGAAAACCGGCTTGAATTATTGCTATTTCATTTACACAGTCGACACCTGTTCGCGCTTAATGTATTTAAAGTCAAAGAAGTAGTAAAACTACCTCACTTAAACAAAATGCCTAATGCCCACCCAAAAGTAGCAGGTGTTACTAATATTCGCGGTGAGTCCATCCCTGTTATCGATTTACGACAAGCGATCTGCATGCCCCCTACTGAGTACGACGATGATAGCAACCTCGTCATCACTGAATATAACCGTACCGTTCAAGCTTTTCTGGTGGGTAAAGTTGACCATATCGTCAATACAACATGGTCAGATATTATGCCTACGCCCAAAACAGTCGGCCGCAATCACTATTTAACAGCTTTGACAAAAGTACAGCGTGATGGTGTAGAGCACATTGTAGAAATTATCGATGTGGAAAAAGTACTCGCTGAGATCATTGACTATGACATTGAAATCCCTGAAGGCGTGCTCGATCAAAGCATCTTAAATCAATTTCAAGGTCGTAAAATTCTCCACGCGGATGACTCTGCCACTGCTCGCCGTCAAGTCTCTGATACCTTGGCACAAATTGGCATAGAGATCATTCCAGCAACGGATGGTCAGGAAGCACTTAACTTATTGAAGCACTGGGCCGATGAAGGCATTGATGTCAATAAAGAACTGATGGCCGTGATCACAGATGCTGAAATGCCCGTGATGGACGGCTATCGACTGACCTATGAAATACGTAATGACGATAGACTAAAGGACCTCTATGTCATACTCAATACGTCATTAAGCGGCAGTTTCAACCAAGCCATGGTTGAGAAAGTCGGGTGTAATGCATTTTTATCTAAATTTCAGCCCGACTTATTAGTTCAAGAAATGCAGAAGCGTTTAAAACAAATTTTAGGCTAAAAACTGTATAAAAAGACAGTAACAATAAAAATAAATATAATTTAATTTCAACAGCTTAATTTTAAGCACATCAAAATACACGCTGAAAACTGGGCTTTAAATGCCTCGCTAGGTATACTTTGGCCTTACTTTTCGAAATAGGCGCAAAGATGGACGTATCTGAATTACTTGACGGCTTGAATGACAAGCAACGTGAAGCGGTTGCTGCACCGCTCAGCAATATGCTTATTCTGGCTGGCGCAGGCTCTGGTAAAACCCGAGTACTCGTGCACCGTATTGCTTGGCTAATGCAGGTGGAGCACGCCTCTCCTTACAGTATTTTCGCTGTAACCTTTACCAATAAAGCTGCCAAAGAGATGCGTACGCGTGTTGAAGAAACACTGCAAAGTCCAGTAGGTGGTATGTGGATCGGCACCTTCCACGGCTTATCACATCGTATTTTGCGCGCCCATCACAGAGAAGCCAATTTACCTGAATCCTTTCAAATCTTGGACTCAGATGACCAACAACGCATGATCAGACGCCTGCTTAAGGCAATGAATATCGACGAGAAAAAGTGGCCAGCTAAGCAGCTTAGCTGGTATATCAGCGCTCGAAAAGATGAAGGTTTGCGACCCAAAGATATTCAAGCCTATGATGCCAGTGAGCAACTTATGCTCAACGTTTACACCGCTTACCAAGAAGCGTGTGATAGAGCTGGCCTAGTAGATTTTGCCGAAATACTGCTGCGTTGTTACGAACTACTTCAGCAACAACCTACGCTGCTGCGTCATTATCAACAGCGCTTCAGACATATGTTGGTAGACGAATTCCAAGATACCAACAGTATCCAGTACCAATGGTTACGCTTACTTGCCGGTGGCGATAACAACATTATGATTGTCGGTGACGATGATCAAAGCATCTACGGCTGGCGCGGTGCTAAAATTGAAAACATCAAACGCTTCTTAAAAGACTTTGATGCCGATACCATTCGCCTTGAGCAAAACTACCGCTCGACAGGCACCATTTTGAAAGCCTCCAATGCCCTCATTCAAAATAACTCAGAACGAATGGGTAAAAGCCTTTGGACAGATGGCACACAAGGGGAGCCAATCTCTATTTATGCCGCTTTCAATGAATTAGATGAAGCGCGTTTTACAATAGGCAAAATTAAATCTTGGCTACAAGATGGTAATGCGCTGACAGACTGCGCCATTTTATACAGGAACAATGCGCAATCTCGTGTATTAGAGGAAGCCCTTCTACAAGAAGGCCTTAAGTATCGTATTTATGGCGGCATGCGCTTCTTCGAACGCCAAGAGATTAAAGATGCGCTATCTTACTTACGTATTATCAGCAACCGTAATGATGATGCTGCTTTTGAGCGCGTGATCAATACGCCAGCACGCGGGATTGGTGACAAAACCCTGAGTCATATTCGTGATTGTGCACGAAACGAATCCCTGCCACTGTGGTATGCAGCCAAAGCCGTCATTGAGCAAAAACATTTGGCAGGACGCGCAGCCACCGCTGTCACCCGATTTATTGAATTAATCGAGCAGTTAGATGAAAACCTAGTTGAACTCGAACTTGCGGAACAAGCCAAAACCACAATTGAACACTCAGGCTTATTGGCCATGTATCAAGCTGAAAAAGGTGAGAAAGGCCGCGCCCGAGTAGAGAACTTAGAAGAATTAATCAATGCATGTGGCCAGTTTGAACTACCAATAGAGGAAGAGTTTAGCTCGCCATTGCAAGGCTTCTTAGCCTATACCTCACTCGAGTCTGGCGAAGGCCAAGCCGATGAGCACGAAGATGCAGTGCAAATGATGACGCTGCACTCGGCCAAAGGCCTAGAGTTTCCACTGGTCTTTATGGTGGGTGTAGAAGAAGGTATGTTCCCATCACAGCAAAGCCATGAAGAGTCTGGCCGCTTAGAAGAAGAGCGTCGACTGTGCTATGTCGGCATGACACGTGCCATGCAAAAACTCTATATCAGTCATGCAGAAAGCCGCCGTTTATATGGTCAAGAAAAGTACCATAGCCCGTCTCGATTTTTACGTGAACTCCCTGAAGATTGCACCGAAGAAATACGGATTAAAACCCAAGTTTCCAGACCTGCGACCACTAATCGCTTCAGTGCATCGGTTAGTCATGCAGCATTTGAAGACAGTGATTTTAACCTCGGGCAACGAGTATTACATGCAAAGTTTGGTGCCGGTACCGTGCTCAATTATGAAGGTGTCGGTGCGCAATCGCGCATTCAAGTCAACTTCGACGATATGGGCACCAAGTGGCTTGTAACGGCTTATGCAAAACTACAAGCACTATAACCTCAGTGCATTAAAGCTCGCATTAAAAGAGGCAAGACATCGCCAACTGCTACTGCTTTGCGGTAGCAGAAGCTGGGGTCATGCTTATTATCAGCAACTAGCCCAAAATGAAGAACAGCTTATTCTGAGTGATGGTAGCACCTTGGACAATGCCGTTTGGCCACAACATCTACACCAGATCTTAGGTCAGGAATTCAATTTTGTGCTGTACGATGGCTACAGCGGCCTCATCCCCAATAAACTCGCGGCGTGCACTGGCACAGTCAAATCTGGTGGCCTGTTAGTGCTATTGCTACCTGAATTATCAAGCCTACAGTTGTGGTGTGACCCAGCGCTTACGCGCTGGCTTTCTGAAGGCGATCGCGCCACGCATAGTCCTTTTTTAAAACGCTTAGCACACCAAGTAAGACAGCAAAACTACTGGGTAATTCATGAGTCAGGTGAGGTCAATCTCCCTACTCAATACTGCGCGAATAAATCCCCTTTAGACCTGCAATCACAAGCACATCTAGTCGCCCAAATCACAGCACATTTTCAACGCACATTGCACACACCGGTCTTACTCAGTGCCGATAGAGGACGAGGAAAATCAGCAACGCTTGGACTAATTGCCGCCGCATTCTCAGACAAACAGGTTGTGTTATGTGCTCAGCAACGCCGTGCAGTACAAAACGGGTTTAAACACTATGCACATACCCTTGAGCTCAAAGAGCCGGCGGTAAATCAAAACCAGTGCCAGTCACTATCTTACATGCCACCAGATATTGTGCTCGCAACTCAGCCTCGATGCGACATTTTGCTTATCGATGAGGCGGCGGCGATACCTGTACCAATTTTGAAAAAGTTACTCGCCTTATATCCTAGCGCCGTTTTTGCCAGTACCTTAGTTGGCTATGAGGGTAATGGTCGCGGCTATACTCTGCGATTTAAAACACATATCAAAGCCCAGCATCCGTACTTTTTAGATTTGCATCTAGCCGAGCCGATCCGTTATGCCAGTGGTGATCCATTAGAGCAGCATATGCGCCAACTACTGGCTCTGGACAGTCAGTATCCGGAAATCGTTCCTACATTGAGTGCGCTTGAATATAGTGAAATTAGTCGCGAAACGCTTATCCACGATGAAACCTTGTTGCGGCAAATCTTTGCATTGCTGGTTTTGGCGCACTATCAAACATCAGTCAACGACTTGAGGCAGCTTTTAGATAGTCCCAGTAATCGGCTATTTGTCGTCAGCCAAAATCAGCAACCTGTTGCTGTATGTTTAGTCAGTTTAGAGGGCAACTTAACGCCTGAATTAGCCAGTAAAATTGCACTCGGTGAGCGCCGGCCAGCCGGTCATTTAATGGCGCAACAACTCACTCAACTATTAGGCAACACCCAGTTTTGTACTTTACAAGGGGCGCGTATAATACGCATTGCGGTGGCTCCATCACACCAGAAGTTGGGGATTGGCAGTGAATTAATACGCTTTATCATGACACAGCTAGACAGCAGAGTGAGTTATTTTGGCAGCAGTTTTGGCGCACAATCCCAGCTTATGAATTACTGGAAAAAGCTCGGTTTTAAGCCCTTAAAATTAGGCTATAAACAAGATAAAGCCAGCGGTGAATACGCGGTATTAGTTGTGCACAAAAATAGTAAAATTATCATAGATGCAGAGCAAGATGCTTTTGCAGAGCAACTTCACTTCGCTCTGAGCGGTTTATACGCCAATTTGCCATGGGCATTAGTGTACACATTCCTAAGTACACTGCCCGATAAAGAATTATCTGATACATTGACTAAACAACTCAGTTACTTAGCCAGTAAAACGGCAACAGAACAACAAATTGCACCTGTAATACAGCAAGTTATAAAAAAGCAGCCCAGTATCATAAATTCGCTTTCAAGGATTGCCCAACAGCAGGTAATTCAACTATTATTACAAAGACATCAGCCAAAAGAATTAGCCAAATCACTAAAATTAGAGTCTAAAAAACAATTACAGCTGGCCTATCAGTCACTGTTATCGGAAGTTTATGCTGAAATTACTCGTAAAAACGGCCCTTATTAGCACGTTATTCACCTTGGCCGCACAGACTACGGCAGAGCCCAAAGAGCACATAAAATTAGGCATGAGCGTCGCATTAAGTGGGCCCGCTAGCCACATCGGCCAACAACTTGAACGCGGCCATGAACTTTACTTTAATTATGCTAATCAACAACAAGACGCTGAGCAACCACATATCCAGCTTATTGCGCTTGATGATGGCTACGAGCCTAGTCGCGCAGTTGACAATACGCAATACCTTATCAGACATCAGCGCATAGATGCCCTAATCGGCAATATGGGCACACCGACCACACATGCAATCAAAGAAATTTTAAAGCGCCATCAACTCCCTCTTTTGATGCCTTATACCGGCGCAACATTCTTGTATCAAAATCCAGGCTTTCCCATTTTTAAACTCAGAGCAAGCTATCTCGATGAAGCCAGGGAACAAATTCGTTATCTCGTAGATGAACTTGGGCATACGAAAATTGCGTTATTTATTCAAGCGGATGAATTTGGCCTTACACTTGAAAAAAGCCACCGCCAAGCACTCAAAGACAAAGGCATTGAGCCTGTTGTCATCGCTCGGTTTCGCCGCAATACCAATGATGTCGCAAAAGCACTAACGCAGATTTTAACCACACAGGCAACAGCCATTGCGATGATTGGCACCTACGAGCCACTTGCTGCATTTATTAATCAAGCACACAGGGGCGGATTTAGAGGCACCTACACCAGTGTTTCATTTGTATCCTCTACCTCTTTGTTTTCGAATATCATAGTGCCTGCACATGTTATGGTCACAGAAGTATTACCTGACCCCCACACTTGCCATGGACATATTTGCGATTTATTTCGCAACTTGTCCAAAACACATAAGCAAGCAATGACGCACCAGTCCTTTGAAGGATTTGTAAATGCTTACTTATTTTCTCAGTCTCTTAAACACTGTGACTACACCAAACTATCCGCATGTATCTCCACAGCTATGCCACACACTCTAAATACAGATCTCGCACTGCGAGCACTATTAAAGCAACAGCAAAAAAGTACCGCACAACGTCCGGTATTTAGGTCTTATTTAAAATATTGAACTATGCTTAGCCCAAGCAACTAATGTTTGAGGTAAACATGGACCTGATTAATTTTAGAGTAGGAAAAAAAACAATATCGCTCAAAATTTTAGACATCTTATTAACTGAACGCTATGAAGGAAACCTCACTTCATTGCCCAATGACAACCCAAGTTTCTTGGGGGTTAAAGATTACATGGGTACGCCCACCCCAATCTTTGATTTAGGGCTGATTTTAAACAACCAATCTTCGTACGATACCAACCAATCTTTGGTTGAACTATTACAGCAAAGAGAGCAAGACCAAAAAGCATGGCTTTCTGAGCTCGAGCTCAGTGTGCATAATGACGTCCCCTTCACTAAAGCCAGAGACCCCAAGCAATCAGAGTTTGGCAAATGGTTTTATAACTTCAAAACGGACAATGAAGACCTAAAAGCGATTTTAGCGCGCTTTGAAGAGCCACATACTCGCTTGCATGCTATCGCCGATGAGATATTGGTCTTTTCCAGTAAAAACCAAAAAGAACAAGCTATTGCCTTACTAGAAAAAGAAAAGCTCACAACCTTCACTAAACTAATACGACTGTTTGAGTCTGCCAGAGATCAAATCATTCTCGATCACAAACCCATTATCGTCTTTACCACGGAAAATGGTCAGCAACCACACATAGGGTTATTAGTAGATAAAGTGGAAGATAATATTCATTGTGATGAATCAGATATTAAACCGCTGCACGAGATGACCAATATCGGTTTTGATATTGACCCGCAAACCAAAAAAATGATGAAGGGGCTGATCAAGCAAGGCGATAATCACAGCTTAGTATTAGACCCAAGTGCCATTTTTAGGCCTGAGCACTTGAAAGACTATGCGCCAATAGAAACGGAAGAATATGGCTTATTTTAATAAAGCAACATAAATAAAAACGCCGCGTAGTACGCGGCGTTTTTGGTATTTGTAATGAAGTTTTATTTAGCTTGACGGCTTGCGCGCTTACGCTCACTTTCAGTCAATAGCTTCTTACGAATACGGATGCTTTCAGGCGTTACTTCTACCAGCTCGTCATCATCGATGAACTCAAGTGCTTGCTCAAGTGTCATTACGATTGGTGGCACAAGGTTTTGCGCTTCATCTGTACCTGATGCACGAACGTTTGTTAGCTGCTTACCTTTAAGCGCGTTAACTGTTAAGTCGTTATCACGTGCGTGAATACCGATGATCATACCTTCGTATACTTCAACACCATGACCGATGAATAGTTTACCACGGTCTTGTAGGTTGAATAGTGCGTTAGTCAGTGCTTTACCTGCCGCGTTTGCGATAAGTACACCGTTCTTACGCTGACCAATGTTACCGCCTTTGTGAGGGCCGTAGTGATCAAACGTGTGGTACATTAGACCAGAACCAGACGTTAGCGTCATAAAGTCAGTTTGGAAACCGATAAGACCACGTGAAGGCATCATGAAGTCCATACGGATACGGCCTTTACCATCTGGTGCCATGTCAGTCATTTCTGCTTTACGAAGACCAAGTTGCTCCATAATAGAACCTTGGTGCTCTTCTTCAACGTCAACCGTTACTGTTTCGTACGGTTCTTCTAACTGACCATCTACTTCACGAAGAATTACTTCTGGACGAGATACAGCTAGCTCGTAACCTTCACGACGCATGTTTTCGATTAGGATACCTAGGTGAAGTTCACCACGACCTGATACGCGGAAGCTATCTGGGTTATCAGTTTCTTCAACACGAAGTGCTACGTTGTGTACAAGCTCAGCTTGAAGACGCTCAAGGATGTTACGTGATGTCACGAACTTACCTTCTTGGCCTGAGAACGGTGATGTGTTTACAGAGAACGTCATTGTTACTGTTGGCTCATCAACAGACAGTGCCGGTAGTGCTTCAACTGCATTTACATCACATACTGTGTCAGAAATCTTCAGCTCGCCAAGGCCTGTGATCGCGATGATGTCGCCCGCTTGCGCTTCTTGCGCTTCGTGACGGTCTAGGCCTAAATAAGTCAGTACTTGACCAACTTTACCATTACGTGTTTTGCCATCCGCGCCAACAATTGTTACCTGCTGGTTTACTTTAACAGTACCGCGCTTGATACGACCAACACCGATTACACCAATGTAAGAGTTGTAGTCTAGCTGAGAGATCTGCATTTGGAAGTCGCCAGCTGGATCTGCGTCTGGCTGCTCTACCTGCTCTACAATCGCTTCAAACATAGGTTGCATGTTGTCAGACGGCTCGTCTAAATCAAGTGTAGCCCAACCGTTGATAGCAGATGCGTAGATAACTTGGAAATCAAGCTGCTCATCTGTCGCGCCTAGGTTATCGAATAGATCAAACACTTGATCCATAACCCAGTCAGGACGTGCGCCTGGCTTGTCAATTTTGTTGATAACTACGATAGGCTTAAGGCCAAGAGCAAACGCTTTTTGCGTTACAAAACGCGTTTGAGGCATTGGGCCTTCTTGCGCATCTACTAGTAGAAGTACAGAATCAACCATTGATAGTACACGTTCTACTTCACCACCAAAGTCGGCGTGTCCCGGGGTGTCTACGATATTGATGTGGTAGTCGTTCCACTCAATGGCGGTGTTTTTCGCCAAGATTGTGATACCACGCTCTTTTTCAATATCATTTGAATCCATTACACGCTCTTCGTTGCCACCGCGTGTCTCTAATGTGCCAGACTGTTCTAGCAGCTTATCGACTAGGGTAGTTTTACCATGGTCAACGTGTGCGATAATCGCAATATTTCTTAACTTTTCAATGCTCATTACTGTTACTCAGAGAAGTTGGCCTTCAGTGATCCTAGTCGATCCACGCAAAATTGCGCACCTAAGATACCGTTCCACAATTAAAGGTCGCGTATTATCCCCTAATAATGTGACAGATGAAAGTTTATCCAGAGGATTTTTTTCTTCTTTACTGTAATTTACTGCTTAAATCCGCTGATTTTTTGCCTGTTGTTTGTTCCTGTACAAAGTACTAAACTGCGTCACAAGCCCCTAGAAAAATGGGCAAAAAGAAAAACAAAGGAACGATATATGAAGTCACAGTCTCTGATTTTGATTGTGGAAGATAACCGAGAGGTGAGACTCGCGGCACGATTTGTACTGGAGGATTTCGGCTATCAAGTCGAAGAAGTCGAAAACCCCGTACAAGCACATGAACTTCTCTCCCATACCCACCCAGCTTTAATCATGCTAGACATGAACTTTGATCTCGACTCTACCTCAGGTGAAGAAGGACTCCGGTTTCTTCGAGGGCTCAAACGAGACGCCATCGACATTCCGGTGATCGCCATGACCGCGTGGTCAAACACGGATTTAGTGGTGCAGGCGATGCAGCTGGGCGCTGTCGATTTTATTGAAAAGCCTTGGCAAAACCAGCGCCTCGAGCAAGTAATTCAACAACAACTAAAAATATCAGGACTGCAAAAAAGTAATTCAGCTCTCAGCCAAGCTCTCACACCAAGTGAGGATGAACCCATCTGCCAAAGCGCGGTTATGCAGCAATTGATGGCTCAGCTCAGTGCCGTGGCGCAAACAGATGCCAACATCCTGATAACCGGTGAAAATGGTGTGGGGAAAAGCCACATTGCCACTTGGGTCCATAACCAATCTTTGCGAAATGCACAGCCGTTTATTTCACTCAATATGGCAGCCATTCCTGAACAGCTATTCGAAAGCGAGCTATTCGGCCATGTTAAAGGTGCATTTACAGATGCCAAGTCTGAGCGCGTTGGCCGTTTTGCACTAGCCGACAAAGGCACCTTATTTTTAGATGAGATAGGCACACTGCCTCTCACTCAGCAAGCCAAACTACTGCGAGTACTTGAAACTGGTGAATTTGAGATGGTGGGCTCCAGCAAAACCTTAACCAGTGATGTACGGCTTATCAGCGCAACCAATGCTGAATTTGAACAACTCATTACCAAAGGGGAATTCCGACAGGATTTATATTACCGTCTCAACACATTCGCGTTTACCATTCCTGCATTGCGAGAGCGTATCGATGACATTGTGCCACTCGCCCAGTACTTTTTAGCCAAGCATGGTAGTAAGTATCATAAGCAAAATGTCACTATAGGCCCTTGCGCGCAGCAAGCATTGATACAATACAGCTGGCCTGGTAATACACGTGAGCTAAGTCACTTAATGGAAAGAGCGGTCTTACTTTGCCAAGCCGGTATTATACTTGCCACTGACCTACATTTGCCGAATACACACTCTAGCAATGTTGTCAGCTCACTCCCTGAGATGACATTAGAACAAGCCGAAAAGCAATTAATTGAGCAAGCGCTGAATAAATTTGAAGGCAATAAAAACAAAGCAGCACAACAGCTCGGGATCACCAAACAAGCACTGTATCGACGGTTAGAAAAATATGCCTTTGCAGAATAATAGCTTAGAGAGCTTTTGGAAACGGCAGTGCCTACTGTTAATGCTCATTCAAATCAGCTTGCTTTTTGTTTGCTGGCAGTTTGGCTTTTCTCAGCCAAAGCCTATTTTTAACATAGTAACTCTCGGAAGTTTAGTCACGTGGATTATCACAACTATTTGGCTATTCCATCGAGTTATTGTACAGGTGAAGTCCTCATATTTACGCAGTACAACCCAGCTTGAGTCTTGCCAAAATCGAGATTTTAGCCAGCAAGCTAAAGCACGCTTTACCACAGGTGTGATTGGTGACTTTCATCACCAACTGAACAAACTAAGTAATGACTTACTCACTTCAAAAAACAATGAAGATAAGGACTCTTTCTTACTACTTCGTCTTGTTAAGCAATTGAACACGCCTATTTTAGTGTTTGACGAACGTCTACAACTGAGCTTTGGCAACCAAGCATGCACAACATTATTCAATCAACCTTGGCAAACCTTACGCTTTACCAGCGCTGCACGACTCGGTTTAGGCAACCAACCAGATTGGCATTTCACAGATGAAAAACGCCAACAACGCTGGCAAGTACGTCACAGTAACTTTAACCACAACGGCCATACCTATCATTTGTTGGTCATGACGGACATTCAAATTGCGTTGAGAGAGCAAGAGCTTAAAGCATGGCAGCGCTTGATAAGGGTCATTAGCCATGAGATACGCAATTCCTTAACCCCTGTCAGTACCATGCTAGAGAGACTTCGGCATAGGGCAAGCAATGAGCGAGATAGTGCTGCTTTTGATATTATAGTAGAGCGCTGTGAGCATCTGGCTGAGTTTGTTAAGCGCTATGCACAACTGCAACAAAGTGTCACGGTAAAGGCCACAGAGCAGCCTTTTTCGCAGCTTTGCATAGAACTCAGCGCCTTATTTCCACAGGCAAATTGGCAACTAGAGGGTCAACACCTCACGCTCAATTGCGATGTGACGTTACTCAAACAAGTGCTTATCAATTTAACTAAAAATGCACTGGAAGCCTGCTCAGACAGACCTCAACTCACGTTATCACTGAAACTCAAAAATCGCACTGCGACAATTTGTTTAACAGACAATGGTCATGGCCTCATTAACACCGATAACCTGTTTGTGCCTTTTTATTCAACTAAAGAACATGGTGAAGGTATCGGTTTAATGTTATGCCAGCACCTGACGGAGCAAATGAACGGTCAATTGCAATTAGTTAATCGTGCTGATGGCCAACGCGGCGCCAGCGCCTTTATCACATTAGTGCAACCCACTCACTAAGCGTCCGAATTTAATAAAGCAAAGTCCGGTTTCGGACCTTGCTTTGTTTTCTCAATCGCCCAAAAACATAAAAAACAAATAAAAACATACGGTTAAGTTTTGGCATATGGATTGCTCTATCCTTTGCATCATCAATAAATAATTAAAGATACATATGGACGTCGTAAAATCAAAAACAATCACACCAAAGCATTCTCTTAAGAGAAAAATCACGGCTATGATCGTTTGTGGCTCTGTGCTAGGCGGTGTATTTCATTTCACTTCATCACCTAGCTCCACCAGCTTGCAACAGAACAGCTTAATTGTCGCAAAAGTACAGAGGGGTGATTTAGCTATCCAAGTGGATGGATATGGCGTTCTACGCTCCAACCAACAAAAGCTGTTAACCGCACAAAGTAGTGCTACTGTCAGTGAAATACTGCTACGTCCAGGCGCAGTTGTTACTCCTGACTCGGTCATTCTAAGAATGCAAGATCCCGATCTAAAACAGTCCATTGAGACTGCACGTATGGCACTTGAAGAACAGGCGGCCAATTTGCGTCGTCAAAGACTTGCCAACCAGCGAGAGCGCTTGTCAGAAAAAGCGACGCAAGCTCAATTAGAGAGTGAATACCAATCACTAGTACTGCGTCGCCAAGCACAGCAAGTGCTTCGTGATCAAGGTGTTATCCCAGCAATAGATGTGCAAACTGCAGAGCTGGAAGAACAACAGCTAGGTGCGCGTTCTGAACTACAACGCCAACGGATCACCCAGTTAGCACAGTTACACCAAGAGGACATTGAAATATCTCAACAGCAGGTAAACCAAGCGCGCTCAAACTTAGCACGTCTAGAACAACGTGCTCAACAACTCGAAGTCACTGCTGGGATCAGCGGCACCATCCAGCGCCTAGCCGTTGAACTTGGGCAAAGCGTGTCGGCTGGCCAAGAACTAGCGCAGGTAGGTAGCAACTCGGACTTACAGGCCCTGATCCGTGTACCACAGTCGAAAGCAGAGCAAATCAAAGTCGGGCAAACAGCCGTCATTGATACTCGCCGTGAACGCGTACCCGCAGCCGTCACTCGGATCACACCACAAGTACAGGATGGCACCATCGAAGTGGAGCTGTCATTTACTGAAGGTGTACCTGAGTCTGCAAGGCCAGAATTAAGCGTAGAAGCTGAAATCCTCACGAATCAGTTAAACAACGCTTTATATGTAGAGCGTCCAGCAAATAAGCAAGCACATAGCGCAACCGAGCTTTACATCATCAAAGGGGAGCAAGCTGTTGCGACCACAGTACGATTCGGCGAAGACGCCGGGCGACATTTACAGATTCTGCAAGGCATACAAGAAAATCAAAGCGTTATCCTGTCTGACATGACGCAGCACAGTGAACATAAAACCATCACATTGCTTTGAACTCAATAATAAGAATTAAAGAAAGGAATTAAATATGAAAGAAAGCGTACTAACAATGTCTGGTGTGACTAAGGTATTCAGCACTGAAGAAATGGAAACACATGCACTAAGAGGTATAGATTTAACCATTTATCGCGGTGACTTTGTGTCAATTTGTGGCCCCTCTGGCTGCGGTAAGTCTACCTTGCTGTCCATTCTAGGACTATTAGATATGCCCAGTTCCGGACAGTATCAAATTGAAGGTGAAGAAGTCAGCCAGCTAACATTGGCGCAATCAGCATACATTCGCAATGAGAAAGTCGGCTTCATATTTCAATCATTTAATCTGATTGATGAACTGTCGGTCTATGACAACGTGGCACTGCCGCTGAGATATCGAAAAGATCCTATGCCCGAAGCGCAAATAAAACGGGCTGTGGAAACCTGCCTCGCCAAAGTAGATATGAGTCATCGTGCAAGCCACAAACCTAACCAACTTTCTGGTGGTCAACAACAACGAATTGCGATTGCCAGAGCACTCGTTGGCGAGCCTAGCATGTTGCTAGTTGATGAGCCGACTGGCAACCTAGATTCAATTAATGGTGATGCCGTAATGGCCATGTTGCAACAACTCAATGCAGAAGGCACCACCTTATGCATGGTGACACACGACCCACGCTATGCCGATATGGCCACTCGACAACTCCATTTGCTCGATGGCAAGATCATCGACAGTGAAGAGCATAGCGACCCTAAACATACATTTGAAGTTCCACTTGCACAGTAGGTAGGTGTCATTATGTTGAAACACAATTTATCAATCGCTCTAAAAAGCTTAGCAAAAGTAAAAAGCTATGCCCTCACCATTGTCATGACTTTAGGCATTACATTAGGCGTGATGGTGGCCATGTACAATTTAAACTACCAAATTATCGCAGCCCCACTGCCTTACCCAGATCAAGACAGGCTAGTCTTGGTGCAAGGCCAACTATTGGCAGCAGATGGAGAAGTAAAGCGTGAAAACTATTTACCCTTTTTAGGCGCTATAGAAGCTTACAAAGATCAGCACCCCGGCATAGAAACTTTAGCATTGCACAACATTAGCATTGATGTTGAGCAAAGTTTGCCAAACAGCCCTACTTTTAATACCGGAGCTATTACGCCTGAATTTATGCAAATTGTTGATGCTCCCCTCGCATTGGGACGTCACTTTAATGAAGATGAAGGGCTGAACAGCAATCAACCTGTTGCGATTATCTCTTACGATGTCTGGCAAACACATTTCAGTGGCAGCAGTGACGTACTTTATCGTTCTGTCACTTTTAAAGGCATCAGTTTCATTATCGTCGGGGTAACTGCTGAGCACTTTGCAGAGCCAGTATTAGCGACTCCCACTTGGCGCACCGATATTTGGTTGCCTTACGACTACCGAGATACACAGGAGCCATTATGGACCTTTTCTTCTAACCAAGTACATTTGGTGGGTAAATTATCGAAAGATGCGGATATCAACCGAACTCAGCTGGCACTCAACAACTGGGTAATGGCACGCTACCCTGCTGCTGTTGCAGATAGCCCCACCGTGGCAAATACTCGTGTTAAATGGCGCTTTACCACGTATCGCGACCGCATTATTGGCGACGCAGGCAATACTAGCGTGATGATGCTTGCGGGCAGTGTAGTCTTGCTACTTATCGCCCTCAGTAACATCGGTAACTTGGTATTATCTCGTGCGGTTGAACAGCAACGAGCGTTTGCTATTCAAGCTGCGTTAGGCGCACAGCCTCACCACTTATTTAAACAAGTCTTGGTCGAATTATCGATATTATTTGTTGCGGCACTTATCATCGCAACTGGTGTAGTAAGTATTATCTTAAGCTTATTAAAAGCAGGGTATGCGGGCCCACTTGCACGTTTAGACGAATTGAGCCTCAACCTAAATACCGTGCTATTCGCCATTGCATTGACCTTAATTTTGAATTTTACACTTGCTTGGGTCGTCAGTAAGCAGCTCAATTACAATGCCATTATTGGCGCATTGCAAAGTAGTGGTAAAGGGTCTGGCGTACAAGTTTCAAAACGCACACGTCAAGTATTGGTATCATTACAAGTGTTCTTTTGTATCTCACTGCTTGTATTATGTGTCAGCATTTTCAAACAAAGCTGGGCACAGCTCACCGCACCTACCCATATCAATACCGACAATACGTCGCAAATCGCGCTCAACCTAGGGACTTTACTCAATGAAATGTCTACACAGCAACGTGCAGCGCTCGTATTAGAAGCAACAGAGCGACTAAACCAACACAGTGACATAGTGCGTGCAGGTGTCGGCAGCTATCCACCCATCTCATACTGGTTAGAGCAATTCACGTCATATCACTCACAATTAGAGCCTGGTATGGATAAACCCATAGTGACGCACAAGCGAGTATGGGGCACTCGTGTCTATTTTGAAACATTCGGTTTGACCTTAACTCAAGGACGCCACTTTACCGATGCAGAAGCTAGAGATAGCGCACCGGTTGTGATTATCAACGAATTTATGGCCGATATAATCAAAGCTTCAGGACAAGCACCTATTGGCGCCAAATTGTATGCTCGAAATTCTAGCGACCCAATCACTGTGGTAGGTGTAGTAAATAATTTAAATCTGCCAAACCAGCAACCAATTTCTCGTATTTACCGACCCCGAGTGAATACCATGTACCCGATTATTGTTTTGGAAACAAAACCAAATGCACAGCTTTCTCGACAAGGTATTAATGACTTATTAGCACAAGTCCACTCACAGATCCGTGTCTATGATTTGCAAACTACGGAGCAAATTCTTTCGTCTCACCTCAAAGCTCAACGTGTCGCAAGTATTTTTACTATCGTACTGTCTTTAGTGGCAGTAGTACTTGCTGGTATCGGAATCTATGGGGTATTTAACTATGCGATTGCGCTAAGACGCTATGAACTAGGTATCAGAATGTCAATCGGTGCGACGCCCATGGCAATTTTCAAATTAGTACTGACTGAAAACATGCAACCGTTCTTTATCGCAGTCATCGCATCCACCAGCGTATTATTTATCGGCTATCTAAGTGCAGCTTCGACGCCAATGATGCAAATGATGAGTGTATGGAGCTGGCTAATCCCTGTTGCATTGATTGCTAGTCTTGTAGTTGCTATCACCATTTTGTCTGCATGGACAATCATACGCCAGCCAGCGCAATACGCGCTAAAAGGCGCCTAGCCATGTCTCAAACCAGCCGTCAACCAGAATGCAATATCATGATAATTTCCTTCCTGAGATGTTGCTTATGGCTTGCTGTGGCGGCTGGTTTATTTTTATTTTCCATAGGAAGTATAACTGGTCTATGCTTGGTTAATGAATGCTGCGAACTCTACCGACTAAACCATACTAGCCCTGCATTTTTATATGTACTTAACATACTAGAGTGGCTGCAATAAGCCACTCTCTTCACACTCTCAAACATTGCACCAAATTAGTGCAGAATGCGCTTTATTGGTGCACTGATTTAGGTCAATATGCGCTTAACCAACATCTAAAAACAAAATAACACATTAATTTCATAAACTTATATTTTTGGCACAGATCACGCTTAACAGGACACAGTTAAGCAAATCATTGCAGCAAAAAATAACCCACGAGTCGGAGGACACATGTCACAATCGGTTTTAGATTTTATTAAAGAGAATGAAGTAAAGTTTGTAGATTTACGTTTCACGGACACTAAAGGTAAAGAGCAACACGTTTCAATCCCTCATCATCAAGCCGATGAAGACTTCTTTGAAGACGGTAAAATGTTCGATGGTTCATCTATTGCTGGCTGGAAAGGTATTAATGAATCTGACATGGTATTAATGCCAGACGCAAGCACAGTTAAGCTTGACCCATTCGCTGAAGAAACAACCATGATTGTGCGTTGTGATGTATTAGAGCCTGCAACCATGCAAGGCTATGAACGTGACCCACGTTCAGTAGCTAAGCGCGCTGAAGACTACATGCGTTCAACAGGTATTGCTGATACTGTACTATTTGGTCCGGAGCCAGAGTTTTTCTTATTCGATGATGTTAAATACAAAACAGATATGTCGGGTTCTATGTACTCTATCGATGCAGAAGAAGCATCTTGGAACTCAGACAAGAGCTATGACGAAGGCAACACTGGCCACCGTCCTGGCGTTAAAGGCGGTTATTTCCCAGTAGCTCCTGTTGATTCTTCACAAGATTGGAGAAGTGCGACATGTCTAGTACTTGAAGAGTTTGGTCAAGTTGTTGAAGCACACCACCATGAAGTAGCAACAGCGGGTCAAAATGAAATCGCAACACGCTTCAATACCATGGTTATCAAAGCAGATGAAATCCAAGAGATGAAGTATGTTATCCACAACATGGCGCATCACTATGGTAAAACGGCAACATTCATGCCTAAGCCAGTTGTTGGCGATAACGGTTCTGGTATGCACTGTCACCAGTCACTAGGTAAAGATGGTCAAAACATCTTCGCAGGTGACAAGTATGGCGGTCTATCTGAAGATGCACTTTACTACATCGGCGGTATCATCAAGCATGCTAAAGCAATCAATGCATTTGCTAACGCGTCTACTAACTCATATAAGCGTCTAGTACCTGGCTTCGAAGCACCTGTTATGCTTGCTTACTCTGCACGTAACCGTTCGGCTTCAATCCGTATCCCAGTTGTTCCTTCAGAGAAAGCACGTCGTATCGAAGTACGTTTCCCTGACCCAACAGCCAACCCTTACCTTGCTTTCTCTGCAATGTTAATGGCGGGCCTTGACGGCATTAAAAATAAAATCCACCCTGGCGATGCAATGGATAAAGATCTTTACGATCTACCGGCTGAAGAAGCAGCAGAAATCCCAACTGTTGCAGCATCTCTAGAAGAAGCTTTGGCTTCACTTGACGCAGACCGCGAGTTCTTAACACAAGGTGGCGTATTCACTGACGACCTAATCGATGCATACATTGCACTTAAGTCTCAAGAAGTTGAAAAGCTTAACATGACAACTCACCCAGTTGAGTTTGAAATGTACTACAGCGTTTAATTCGCAAATTATTTACAGTGGATAGAGGTAGTTAAATACCAAAGCGCACTATTCACTGCACTTTATAGTGTAAATGCGCGCTTAAATCATATGTGTTCTCAAGCCCGCTTTAGCGGGCTTTTTTAATGGCAAAACCGTGTTAAAACCTCTACAGTTAATCTGTGCGTGTTAACACTGGCACAATGGTGGTGCACTTTTGTACTGAGCTATTTTGTAAAGTGAGGTTGCTGTGAGTCGACTCTGGTTAGTGATTATATTATGTGTAGCAAGCCATGCTGCCCATGCAGACAAAAAAGTGTATCGCTGGAAAGATGAAAACGGCAACTGGGTTTACTCAGATACCCCCAAAAAAGGCGCTGCTGAAGTTAAAATCAATACGCAATTTTTAACCATGCCTACAACGGATACAAGCATTTTAACTGGCAGTTCACAGAACCCTGCAGCCCCTAAGTACAAAGCTTCCATCATTGCACCGAATCACAAGCAAACATTGCGTGATAATACAGGCAGTGTTTATGTCAGTGGTCAAATCACACCAAGGTTCGCTAAGGATTTTACTGTACAACTTTTTTTAGACGGTAAGCCAACAGGCCCAAAACAGCATACCATTACGTTTGCGCTTCGAAATATAGAGCGCGGAGAGCATTCACTGCAACTGATGGTATTTGATTCAAAAGGCAAGGTGGTGACTAAAAGTGATGAAACTATTTTTTATCTGCACAAAGCGACAAGAGCCAACTAATCACCACATTCACAAACACCTATGGTGATAACAAGCATAACTACTGCAAACACATTTTTTGTGTTAGATTAATATGCACCAAATTGGTGCAAGGCGACCCACAATGGAACACCTCAACTCTTCGATATTGCCTGAACTTTGGCAAAACCTGTCAACCTCGATTATTTTACTCGATGAAGACTTTAAGATTCACTATGCCAATAGCAGTGCCAGCGAACTTTTAGGGCTAGGGCAAAAGCGACTGATTGAACAGCCATTTGAGAGTATTTTTCATCATCATTTAATCGACTTAAAAAGGTTAAAACGTTACGTATTAGAAGACGGTATCGACTGCCAACAACACAAGGTAGACGTTGTCTTTATTGATAACCGTGCCAGTACCATCAATTTATTTGCGCGTAAACTCAAACATAATCAACGTCAGTATATCCAGCTAGAATGTCGCCGAATTGATGAAGAATTGCGCTTTGATAAAGCCTTCAATCAAGCCCATCAATATCAAGCTGCGCGCAACCTTATCCGTGGTTTAGCCCATGAAATAAAAAATCCACTGGGCGGTATCCGCGGAGCGGCGCAATTATTGCAGTATGAAGTTGACCAACAGGAGCGCAATGAATGTGCGCAGCTAATCATCGAGCAAGCTGATCGCTTAAGAGAGCTCGTAGATAGGTTGCTGGGACCAAACGAATTACCCAAACGCACACTGTGTAATATCCATAAAGTACTTGAATCTATATTGAAACTCAGTGCGCTGGAGACAGAACATAAGATCACACTGCGCAAAGACTATGATCCAAGTATTCCGGATATTTGTGTTGATGAGTCAAAAATACAACAAGTGGTGCTCAATCTTGTCAGAAATGCCCAGCAAGCACTGAAAGGCCAAGGGGAGATCTGTGTCACCACCCGTATATGCCATCGAGTCAGACGCGGGAAGTTAATGTTGAGAAAAGCACTACTGATCAAAGTCGCTGACAATGGACCTGGGATAGATGAAGCAATAAAAGCCACACTCTTTTACCCTATGGTCACCAATAAAGAAGGCGGTTCGGGGCTTGGCTTATCAATCGCTCAAACTTTAATTGAACAGCACAATGGCTTTATCGAGTGTGACAGTTGGCCCGGACATACGGAATTTTGTATCTACTTACCCTTTGAAGAAAGCTAGGGAGCAAATAATGAAAAGTGTGTGGTTAGTCGACGATGACGCCTCTATCCGATTTGTACTGGAAAAAGCTTTATCCAGAGCAGGTTTTGCCACTGAAAGCTTTGCCAATGGACAAGATGTATTAACAGCACTTGAATACGGTCAGCCAGCAGTTTTGATGTCTGATGTGCGAATGCCTGGGTTGGATGGTATGGCATTGCTCGAGGAAGTAAATCGTTTATACCCCTCCCTGCCTGTTATTATCATGACCGCCCATTCAGACCTAGACTCTGCTGTAAACGCGTTTCAAAAGGGGGCATTTGAATACCTCGCCAAGCCATTTGATTTAGAGGAAGCGACATCACTTGCCGACAGAGCCTATCGTGCAGCGCAACAAAATGCCAAAAGTAAACCTCTAGATGCGACAGTTGATCAACCAGATATCATTGGTGAAGCGCCTGCCATGCAAGAAGTATTTAGAGCCATAGGTAAACTATCGGCTTCAAGTATGAGCGTGCTTATCAATGGTGAATCAGGTACAGGTAAAGAGCTCGTTGCAGGTGCATTACACAATCACAGCCCTCGTAAAGACAACACCTTTATCGCGCTAAATATGGCGGCCATTCCAAAAGATCTCGTTGAATCGGAGCTTTTTGGACATGAGAAAGGCGCATTCACAGGTGCAGACAGCGTGCGTCGAGGACGCTTTGAACAGGCTAACGGGGGGACGCTATTTTTAGATGAAATCGGTGATATGCCTCTGGATGTGCAAACTCGGCTGTTACGTGTGCTGGCCGATGGAGAATTTTATCGTGTAGGCGGTCACCAAAGTGTTAAAGTCGACGTCAGGATCCTAGCTGCGACGCATCAGGATTTAGAAAAGCTGGTCAGTGAAGGGAAGTTTAGAGAGGATTTGTTTCATCGCCTCAATGTCGTCAGGTTACGGATCCCACCACTTCGAGAAAGAAGTGTCGATATTGCAAAGTTGGCAGAATACTTTCTTGCAAAAAGTGCCAAAGAGCTCAAAGTCCCCAGCAAAATTCTGACTAACAAAGCGCTAGACCAGATGAGTGCCTTCCATTGGCCGGGCAATGTCAGACAGCTAGAAAATACCTGCCGCTGGTTAACCGTCATGGCACCAGGGGATATGGTTGGTCCGCAAGATTTACCTCCGGAGCTTGCACAGACAGGTAGTACAACTACGCTTGAAGAAAGTCATGACTGGCTTGATGCATTTCAGCTATGGCTTGACCAACAACTGAAGCTCGGTGAAGATCACATTTGGCCGCAAGTGCAAGCACAGTTAGAGACAAGGTTAATTAAATCTGCGCTCGCAGCATGCCATGGTCACAAACAAGATGCCGCTTTAAAAATAGGCTGGGGCCGTAATACGTTGACCAGAAAACTGAAAGAGCGCAATATGCTAGAAAATGACTAAATGATTGGCCGAGCATGAAGCTGCTAGAAAATATCACGACGATAAAACAACTTGAGATCATTAACCGCTTAGACTTTTTCTCTGAGTTTACACTGGCTGAGCGACAGGTTTTATTAGAGTCGTTTAGCCATTTATATTTAATCAGCAAAGATCGCTATGCATTCAAGCGTTTTGAGCAAGACAGCCGTTTATACATTATTTTAACTGGTGAGCTACGGATTTTCGCAGAGAAAAGTCATATAGATATCGGCCATGTGGGGCCCGGTGAGTTTGTCGGTGAAGGCGCATTTATATCGAATCGAGAACGTAGCACCAGTGCTCAGGCCATATCAGATACCATTGTATTGGCCATCACTTCTGAAGCACTAACCAAATTACCGGCGGTTATAAGAGAAAAAATCAAAGACAAAATCATTGCTGGCATGAGTGAGCGCATTCATAAGCTCAATCACTTTATCGAAGAGAAACTATAAGCTTCTCATAATGACTACAGCGCTCACTAAAGCCCTGTAGTCAATAACTGCTTAACAGTTATACATAGAGTTACATCCCCAACCGTTATAAGAAATACAACCTGGCACATGTGGTGAGCTTGCGTACATACCACCCGCTACATTGGGTGTTTGCGCAGGGTTTAATGCTTTTTTATTGGTAGATAATTTCTTAACCGAACGTTTATTCAATGTGATTTTCATCATTATTTCCTTTTTTATGTTGTATTTATTTTATAGGGTGATCACTGTTCCCTGAATAATAAATAACCACCAACACAGTTTAAAATCAATGATTTCAATCCGTACATTATTTCATTACACACGGTCCGCTAGATATGACATAGTAAAATGTTTTGCTGTTAAACATTGAAATTGGTCATATCCAACAAAAAAAGGATGCTGACGCATCCTTTTTTATTGAGTTTAATTGAGCAGTTCACTAAACAACTCGAAAAGCCTATCTAGCTCTTCAATGGTGTTGTAATGCATACAGCCAATGCGCACTACACCACCTTTATCCATTACACCTAATTGCTCACACAAGCCCTGCGCATAAAAATTACCGTCCCATACACACACATGGTGCTTACCTAGGAACTCTGACACCTTGCGAGGCTCTATGCCTTCAAACGTCAATGCGAATGTCGGTGTACGTTCGGTCAGGCGAGACAAATCATCAATGCCGAAAAGTTTAATCTGCGGAAATTCGCCAAGTCGTGTTAAGAAATGCTGACTCAACGCCATTTCATGGGCTTTTGAATTCGCAAATGCTTGCTCTAATCTTGCTCGTAATGGCTTTGATTCCGGCAAGTCACTTAACGAGGCAATATATTCAATCGCAGCGATAACACCTGCCAAACCTTCAAAGCTCTGTGTGCCCGTTTCCCAACGTCCAGGGATCACATCTTTTGCAGGCTCTACTTTATAGGGTGTAAAACCTTCGAGATGTTCACGCTTACCATAAACAATACCAACATGTGGACCAAAGAATTTATAAGCAGAACACGCTAAGAAGTCACAATCTAATGCTTGTACATCAATCAGCTCATGCGGTGCAAAATGCACGGCATCCACATATACCAGAGCACCCACTTCGTGCGCCATAGCAATGATCTTCTTAATGTCGTTAATAGAGCCCGTGGTATTTGATGCATACGTCACAGCCACAAGCTTGGTGTTGCTGTTAAGCAACGACGCATAGTGTTCAAGATCCAGCGTGCAATCTGATTCATTGATTCGTAAAGCATGCACTTTGGCACCTTTGTCTTCAGCCGCTTGGCGCCAAGAAGATACATTTGAATAGTGATCTGCGTTGGTCACAATTACTTCATCTTCAGCTTGCCACTGCCTTGATATTGCACGACTAAAACTGAACGTTAAGCTCGTCATATTTGCACCAAAGACAATTTGCTCACTACTTGGCGCATTAAGCAGTTGTGCGACCGACTGCCTTGCACGGCTCATTAGCTCAACGGTTTTATCACTCGAAAAAAACGCACCACCTAAATTTGAATTAAAGTAACCCAGATAAGCAGACATTGCACTGAGCACCGACTGTGGCACTTGTGAGCCACCTGGGCCATCTAAAAATACCGGTGCAACACCTGAGATTTCTTGCATCAAGGCAGGAAACTGACGACGGATTGGCATTAAGTTCATGTAGTCCTCTTTATGCTGTAAATACAAAACAATCTAAATAGCCAATTTCATCGGCATTGAGCTTATTCATCGGCGTTGCGTTGTGCCACACTTCACGGTCATTAACAAGCGCAAATAGGCCATCTTTAATTTCCATTTTAAAACAAGGCTCAGCTTCTTTGTTCTCGTATACTAGCAACTCGCCACCAGCGATGTTTTCATGAGAAACGCCGCAAACACACACATGATCAAAACCGTCTTGGTGAACGCCTTCGGGAGCAGGCGGCGTATCACTTTCGATTGCCAACATTCTGAATTGATGCACTTCAATGTCGGTATCATCTGCAATACCCGTCATTGCTTTGAATTCAGCTAGCAAGTGCTTAAATCCATTGCTGTGTAACAACTCTGATTCTAAATTTTCATATACACGCTCAACATTGCCTTGAAAGTGATTAATTGAATCATCTTGCACAAATGCTTTAGTTGGCTGTATCGACACATTGCCCTCAGAAAACTTCAGTACAGAATAACGACGTTTACGAAACGCACCATCAGCATAAGGGTTATCTGGCAAACGCGAAAAAAACGGTTTAACTGAATCAATATGTGATTGTTGAATAAAACGAAGTTGAAGCAAATTCTGGTTGTTTACTGCTGTCATGCTTACTCTTGCCTGTGGATGTAAAATTGGCAGAGATCTTAATCTATTTAGATGGAAATTTTGATTTTGAATAACTTGTTTTTATCAAAAAACAAGAATAAATATACCCTATAAAAATATATGTTAGATTAAAAATACCATTTGTTTTAAATTTGGTAACTGAGGCATCTAAACCTCAGCCACTCTGTATTGCGTAATCAAGCATTAGTGGTGCATGATTATTTATTGCAAAAAAGGTCAAAAATCAGAATAAACAACATTACTCCCTCTCACATATCATGCCTTATAATCTAAAACTGACCTTTCACCGCAGCCAACTGCTCAGCAAAACTAAGATGACGTAAATCGCCCAACCCCGCCTTTTCGGTCAGCGCCAATAATTGACTTTCAAACGTCAAGAGCTGCGCTTCCACCTGATTATCTTTTAATGCATTTTTACGCACTATGTGCTCTTGATAGAGGCTTTCCACTCTCAATATTTGCAATTTAGCCAAACGTACTTTGTCTTCTATTTGCTCGTAATCACGCATATTATTCTGAATATATGCTGTGGCGTATTCACTGGTATTAGCCGCATCTAGTACAACGCTTGGTAGCACTTTCGCTTTGAGGGATGTTTTGATAGCGCGCAATTGCAACTTAATCTCACCTAAATAATGAAGCTCAACTGCGCTCACCTCTAATGCGCTCAATTGTGCATTAAATTCATCTAAGCGGGCTTCCACTTCCGGCTGTTTACCATTAACCAGCATACCCCTAAATTTTCTATGAGTGTCACTCAACTTACGGTAGCGTTTAGGGAAATTCTCTTGAGCAGCAAACTTGTCTAACACTGCAAAATGGGAGCGCACAGGCTCTAATACTGACAATATCAATTGCTTTGCCGCTTGAGCACCAGCAACCAGCGCTAACACCTCTTGACTAAGCTCAATGATCTCACCACTCACCGTTTGAGAAGAGAAAAAAGATGCGCTATCAAGCGCTTCAAATGGCTTTGCCTTTAAGTCTGCGAAATTTTTTTCAAGCTCCCGCCACTCCTTTTGCGCTTTTTCAATGCGTACACGATCATACTCTAGCAGCGATTCTGTATTCGCTAAATACATTGCCTGTTGCGCTTCCTGATATGCGGCATCGGCACGATCATACGCTGCTTGTACTTGTTCATGAGAGGGTGAAGAGCCCCCTAATGTTTGAACCGAATCTAACGTTTTACACCCTGTAATGTTTAAAAGCAAAGCCCCAAAGACAATGCCAAACTTCATACGCATCAATAGCTCCATTGTAGTCCTGCGGTCAAAGAGACATTAGTATACTCTATTTCAGGAACACGCAAACGCCGGCCATTCACTTCTTCTGTCACTGTATCTCTTTCTTTATAATAGGCATCTACCCCAAACATAACCGCAATATGCTCAACCAGCTGATATCTAACACCTGTTCTAGCCATCACACCCCAACCATTAAAACTGTCAGTCAATGTCGTTGTTTCAAACTGCGTATTCTGAATTCGGCTATATACAGGTGTACTTAACTCGCCTTCAATATACCAACTTAACTTTTCTGCTGGATAACTCAGTTTACTGTCATACCGCGCACCTAATGTTGCCAGCAAACCCATTTGATCTTCTGTGACTGATATGACGGGTACTAGAGATGCGGGATTGTCTTGCAGCGCGTCATCGCCATCTTTTGATTGCCCGGGCAAATCAAAACGAGGAACAGGATCTCCCTCCTCTCGCGGAAGCGCCTTTAACGCATCATCGAATCTCGTTGCCCCTGGGTTTACAAACTTAAAGTTGGAACGCGTAAAGCTAGAAGTAAAAATTTTCATGCCGAAGGTCAGTTGCACTGCACGCTGGTAATTATATGCCGCAGTAAAGGCCAGCTCATTAGCTTTGACTTTAAAATCATTTTGCTGAATCGCACCAAAGTCTTTTAAAGACCAGGTTTCTTGGTCTATTTCAGTTGAGATAGTCGCAGCACTGCCAATGTAGAACCCCCAATCATCATCGATTCCCGTGTAAGAAAGCTGGCGTACTGCCGGATTGGATACAGATATGGACTGAGACAATTGACCAAACCCAGCGACATCTGCCAACGACTCACTGTAGTCAATACTCTCAAACCCCAAACGAACTTCACTAAAAGAGGGTAAAGGCGCAGCCGCCAACGAATAGCTGCTAAACATACCCAGTAAGGCAAGTGTGTATTTCATGGCTTTCCCCGATAATGTTATTGTCTTGTATCACAAGGCACAACATTACTACCCCTTGCTTACAGGCCGATAGAGACGTGTTTACACTGACGACACACATCAATGAATGATATAAACACTAGTACAGATGTCTTTATAGTCAAGGACATAGACAGAAGTTTACCGTAAAAACAACATGAATTGAGGTATAGAAATTGAGCTAAAAAAGCTCGCAAATTACGAGCTTTTTTAAGTAATTAGACCGCTTGCTGAATGATGACACTATCCGCTTTTTTGGTGTAATGTGGCATCTTATGAAAATTCAAATAACGATAAGTATCTGCAGCAGTTGCATTGATCTTTGCAGCATAACTTTGATACTCATCAGGCGTTGGTAGTCTGCCAATAATAGCAGCAACGGCAGCAAGCTCTGCTGACGCTAAAAAGACATTTGCGCCTGTACCTAAGCGGTTTGGAAAATTACGTGTCGAGGTAGATACTACAGTTGCCTTGTCTGCAACTCTTGCCTGATTCCCCATACATAGGGAGCAACCCGGTGTCTCTATTCGAGCACCTACCCTACCATAGATCCCATAATATCCCTCATCTATGAGCTGATCTCTGTCCATTTTGGTCGGTGGTGCTATCCACATCCGCGTTGGTATCTGGCCACTAAAGTTATCGAGCAATTTACCTGCTGCACGAAAATGACCTATATTGGTCATGCAAGATCCAATAAATACTTCGTTAATTGCTTCATTTTGCACTGTCGATAATAACCTAGCATCATCGGGATCGTTTGGCGCACATAAAATTGGCTCTTTAATATCATTTAAATCAATTTCAAGCACATGCGCATATTCAGCATCGCTATCAGCCTCCATTAAATGTGGGCTGTCTAACCATGCCTGCATTTTAGAAATGCGACGCTCTATGGTTCGAACTTCACCATACCCTTCTGAGATCATCCACTTCAACATGACAATGTTGGAATGCAAGTATTCTTCAACAGACCTCTGTGACAATTTGACTGTACACCCAGCAGCAGAACGCTCAGCTGAAGCATCGGACAACTCAAAAGCTTGCTCGACAGTTAAATGCTCCACTCCTTCAATCTCAAGAATTCGGCCTGAGAACTCATTGACTTTACCTTTTTTCTCAACCGTCAGTAAGCCCTGCTTAATCGCATAATAAGGTATCGCATGCACCAAGTCTCGTAACGTGATCCCCGTTTGCATCTTACCTTTAAAACGCACCAAAACAGACTCAGGCATATCCAATGGCATTACACCTGTGGCTGCAGCAAATGCGACTGCACCAGAACCAGCCGGAAAAGAAATCCCTAACGGGAAACGAGTATGAGAATCGCCGCCTGTACCTACCGTATCAGGTAACAACATGCGATTAATCCAAGAGTGGATCACACCATCTCCCGGACGTAATGACACCCCGCCACGATTCATCATAAAATCCGGTAAAGTATGATGAGTATTAACATCTATAGGCTTTGGATACGCTGATGTATGACAAAAGGATTGCATAGTTAAATCCGCTGAAAAGCCCAAACAAGCAAGATCTTTTAGTTCATCCCGCGTCATCGGCCCTGTGGTGTCTTGCGACCCAACCGTGGTCATAGTCGGTTCACAGTATTGTCCTGGTCTAACCCCAATAACTCTACACGCTTTGCCCACCATTTTCTGTGCCAGCGTGTAGCCTTTGCCTGTGTCACCCGCTTGCGCTGGCTTTTTAAAAATAGTCTCTGCTTCCAGACCAAGCGAAGCACGCGCTTTATCTGTTAAGCCCCTGCCAATGATCAAGGGAATACGACCACCCGCTTGAACTTCATCTAAGATAACTTCTGATTTTAAGGTAAATTGTGAAAGAACTTCATCCGTACCAAAACGTTTAACCACACCTTGATAGGGATAAATATCAATTTGGTCACCCATATTGAGCTTTTCAACTGGCAACTCGATAGGGAGCGCACCAGAGTCTTCCATCGTATTAAAGAAAATGGGCGCGATTTTCCCCCCCAAGCAAACACCGCCGACCCGCTTATTTGGTACATAAGGAATGTCCTCCCCCATAAACCACAGCACCGAGTTGGTTGCAGATTTTCTCGACGATCCTGTACCAACTACATCCCCCACATAAGCCAACGGAAGACCTTTACTTTTCAGTGTCTCAAGTTGAGATACAGGCCCTATCTCACCACTCTTGTCCGGTGAGATACCATCTCGCTCAAGCTTCAACATGGCGAGTGCATGTAGTGGAATATCTGGACGGGACCAAGCGTCAGGTGCGGGTGATAAGTCATCGGTGTTGGTCTCGCCTGTAACCTTAAAAACAGTGACAGAAATTCTTTCTGGTACCGCAGGCTTTCGAGTAAACCACTCTGCATTGGCCCATGATTCAAGCACCTGCTGAGCAAATTGATTGCCACCTTTTGCTTTTTCCTCTACATCATAAAATGCATCAAACATTAATAATGTGTTTGATAACCCTTCAACAGCAATGGGGGCAAGTTCAGGCTCATCTAACAAGTCCACCAAAGGCGCAATGTTGTAACCCCCTAGCATGGTGCCTAATAATTCAACAGCATAGGCTTTAGAAATGAGTGGTGATGACGCTTCCCCTTTCGCCACTGCAGCTAAAAAGCCTGCCTTGATGTATGCGGCATCATCTACGCCTGGGGGAACTCGATTAACTAATAAATCTAAAGTAAATGCCTCTTCTCCTGCAGGTGGAGCTTTAATTAAATCAATTAGATCAGCTGTTTGCTGTGCATCTAACGGCTTAGGAACGATCCCTTTTGCCGCGCGCTCTTCAATATGATTTCGATATTCTTGAAGCACGGTTATATCCTCTTGGTGACGTGTTTTAATAAGCATTTTAGTCGTTTTGTTTATAGCTGCTTATCTTTTAATCTAGCCATTTGATTATAAGAACTTTCCAAGAGTATGAAAATATTGCAAGTTGAGAGAGTAAAAAATACCGATTATTTATTTTATGAATATTGAGTAGATGTATATATAGATAGGTGAATTATTATTGATATATATTAAATTATGGCTGGACAACAAGGTATCATCCAGCCAATAAAAGCACTATCTCTTCACTTTTACTCTTTCTACAGATATGACCTTCGCTTCTACACGACGATTTGCAGTATGTGCCTCTTGTGTATCTCTACTATCCATTAAACGTTCTTCACCGTACCCAACAGTTGAAATACGTGACTGAGCTATTCCTTTTTCAACTAACTGTGCAGCAACTGCATCAGCACGTTTTTTAGATAACCACATATTATAATCGGCCTTACCTAAGCTTGATGTATGACCTTCAAGTACCACCGTTGTTTCTGGGTGTGCGCGCAAGAACTCAACAACCGCATTGATATCATCTAAATACTGTTGAGATACTTGCGAGTTGTTATTCGGGAAGCGCACGAGTAAGCTGACTGTCACTTCCTTATTTTCATATAAGCTACACCCAGCCGCATCTACTGCATCACTCATTGGAGTATTTGCACAGCGATCCTTTCTGTCTAACACACCGTCGCCATCACTGTCTTTAGGCTGTTCAGCCACGACAGGCTGAGGCGAAGGCTGTGGCGCAGGTTCTACTTTAGCTGGACGACTCTGAGCAGCACCAAACATGTAATTGATACCCAGCTTAGCACCTACATCGGTATAACCGCGCTCTAGACCTTGATAAATCGCCGTCTCAAAGTTAGCAGCAAAATTATCAGTAAAGTGATGGCGATAACCAACACCGGCATTTGCAAATAAGTTACTATCAAATATGTCTATCGACTTAAGACCAGCCAAGGCATAAAAAGGACCACCATTAAAGTGATACAAGCCATCAATACCTAATCGGTCACCGTCTTGAGAACCAGTGCCAGCTCCCTCTAAATCGAAATCCATATCCGCATACTCGATACGCGCACTCCAGTATTTATTAAAGCGGTATCCAAGTTCAGCACCCCACCCTGTGGAGTCATCAATGCCTACACCACCGTTGCCAACACCTCTGATATTTTCCCAATCCGCATTGTAATAATCACCAAATACACCAAGGTAAACACCCTCTTCAGCTTCTTTCGCATGTAAAGAAGCAGCCGCAGTCATTGCTACAATTACGCTTAGCATTTTAAGTTTCATCGTTTTTTCCCTCTAAAATCCAGACTTAATAACTTTGATAGCAAGATAATAGTAGTCGATGTCTTAATAATTACTTAACACAAAATAAGTATTTTTAATTAAGAATAAAAGCTGAACCTAGCCTTGATGTCCGAATAAAACTTGATATAAGCCATCTTCTTCCAGCAAGGTACGATGATCGCCTGATTGAGTAACGTATCCATCATCCAATACGTAAATGACATCCGCTTGACGAATTGCACTGAGTCTATGTGCAATAATCAAGGTAGTTCGTCCACTTAAAAATTGATTTAAATTTTTATGAATGCGTGCTTCTGTTTCAACATCCAGTGCCGAGGTCGCCTCATCCAATATCACCACTTTCGGATCTGCCGCAACCATGCGAGCAATCGCCAATCGCTGCTTTTGACCGCCTGACAGTTTTACCCCATTGCGACCAACAATTGCATCAAGTTGTCCATCCATCATTCTTACATTATCTGCAAGCTCCGCAATTTCAAGCGCATGCCACAGCTGCTCATCGGTACACAATTTACCTAAACTTAAATTCTCTCGAATAGAAGAATTAAATAAGATTGGCTGTTGCAGCACCGTGACAGCATGCTCTCTTATTAAGTCATACCCAACCTCTTCGGAAGCGACACCATTAATAAGGATCTCCCCTGCAGACTTTTCATAAAGTCCAAGCAATAATTGAACTAACGTCGATTTACCGCCACCAGACACCGCAACCAATGCAACTTTTTTCCCTTTTGGAATATGCATACTGACATCATGTAAAATAGGCTGACCTTCGTTATATTCAAAGGTCACATGTTTGAACTCGATGCCAATTTTGTCTGCACCGAATACCTCTGAAGCTATTTTTGTAGTGCTGCTATTCGCTGTTTCAGTATCAAAATCCAACACTTGATTGAGCCTTTGCAATGCCGCTGAAGCACTATAATAGGAGTATTGAATGCTCAGGATTTCTTGAACCGGTCCCATCATAAACCACAGATAGCCAAATACGGCAAAAATTTGTCCAACTGACAAACCAGAAAAAACGACCATTAACATTGCAATGGCCCTAAAAACTTCAAACCCAAGCAAAAATACCGTAAAGCTTAATCGATTGACGGCATCTGTTTTCCACTGGGACTGAACAGAGTGATGCCTTAAATCTTTTGCAGCATTAAGGACATTGTCAAAATAACCATGCTCACGGCGCATTGCTTTGAGCTGTGCAATGGCGTCCAGCGTTTCAACCAGCGCTGTTTGAAACGCCTCAAATGCATTATTCTTCTCTTTAGTTAGATGTTTAACTTGCTTGCCAAATTGCCTAGAGAAATAAATTACAGCGGGGTTTAAAGTTAAAATAATTAACCCCAGCGTAAAGTCGATCCATAACAGCACAATCGCAGTGCCAATTATTGTTAATAAACCAATCAGAAAACGAGACATTGTTTGACTAATAAAACCATCTAACGTCTCTATATCGGTTACACAGCGAGAGCTAATCGCAGCACCGCCCTGTGTTTCAAACTCTTTCAATCTCACTTGAGATAAATGCCCAAGCAATCGCTGGCGAATATTTAGAGAAACATCTTTACCTATAATTGTGAATTGACGAGATTGCGCGACACCAAGTAATAGGGCACCGATACGCATGAACATAACGGCAACTAAAATCGCCAGTATATAACCGGTTGGGCCATGCCATTTATCAGGTAATAACCCATTCATAAATTCTACCGCAACATCTGGTTTTGCAAGCAAAACTTCATCCACAAGGAGTGGCATCATCAAAGGTATCGGCACACTCACCAGTGCCGCAAGCAGCGCAATTATATGTGCGTAGACAAGTGGTTTTTTATGCTTAAGTACCTGCCTCTGAATTTCTTTCCACGTCAATGGCCCTGTCATCTCAGTGTTCTGCATTTAAGTACCACAAAAAGTTTGATAGCGATTAGGATCAGATTGTGATTTTAACCATTTTTCAGGATAAACCGTATACTGATATGGTGTGCTTAACGCTTCTAACCATGTATCGAGAAGCGTACTATTACCTTGTTGATAATAGTCGTTAATTACCTCTTCAACTAAGTCATTGCGAGGAATAATGGCAGGATTATGACTTACCATCATGGCTGCAACTTGACCATCGTCGTATTGCTCAGTGATTGCTTGCCACTTAACAAGCCACGGCTTTAATGCTTCAGCAACCGGAAACTGATCTTGTAGTTGATGCAATTTCAGCGCAGTTAAAGAGGCAAACGTATTTGTATAATCAAGCTCATGCTTAGTCATTAACTCCAGCAATTCGGTGACCAATGCTTGATCGTCAATGTGTACTTGAAGTAAACCTAGTTTATTGCGCCATAGCTGCTGATAACCATCATTAAAACGCTCAGAAAAATTCACTAGTATCGCTGAAAATCGTTCAATAGCAGGCTGCTCTTCAGAAAATAAAAGCAACAATGACTCAGCTAAGCGACCACAGTTCCAGCTTGCCATATTAGGCTGTTGGCCAAACGCGTAACGTCCTTGCCTATCAATTGAGCTAAATACCCGACTAAATGAAAAAGCCTCCATCATGGCACATGGACCGTAGTCTATAGTTTCTCCGTTAATTAAAGTATTGTCAGTATTCATCACCCCATGGATGAAACCGACCTGTAACCACTTCAGCATCAAATCGCACTGGGCTTCACAAACAGATTGGAAGAATAAAAATATACTTTCGTCACGGCGCTCATCATCAAACTTTAAGCCCATATCTTTCATTGCCATTTCCAGCAACAGGGTCATTGCTTTTTCATCTTGCTGTAAAGCAAGGTACTGAAAGGAACCGACTCGTATATGACTGCGCGCCGTTCTAGCAACGACAGCGCCAGAAAGCATCCCTTGACGATAAACCGATTGGCCTGTTGATAATACGGCGAGACAGCCTGTTGAGGGAACGCCCAAGCTCGACAATGCGTGGCTCATAACAAACTCTCTCACGGCAGGACCTAATGCACATAAACCGTCCCCACCACGGGAAAACACTGTTGCACCTGAGCCCTTTAACTGAAGATCAATAATATCCCCGGTGGACGCCGTAAATGACCCGATTAGATGTGCTCGACCATCACCAAGAGTCGGATTAAATTGACCAAATTGATGCCCTGAGTAAGCCAAACATACACTGTGTGAATCAGGTAACGGCTGCTGACCTGATAAATATAACCGCGCTGATTCAGCATCCCAATTTAAACCAAACTGAGTGTTTAACGATGAATTAAATAGCACTAACTCTGCATCTTTAAAAACAGTCGGTGCAGCAGGAACAGCAAACTGCTCACCAATCGGTGTATACCTTGAATAAAACATAAATTAAGTACTCTGAATTGCGTTATCACCGACACTATAAGCAATTAGCTGACTAAGCGCCGTCATTGAGAAGCCACTGAGTTGTTGCAGCTCATTGAAATGTTGCTGTGCCGCTTTCAATGACTTTAGTGACTGCAACCCCCCATCAATAATGCCATGTGCCCTTAGGTAGGCTTCCACGTCTTTTGTTAGTAAGAAAGTATCTTTACCAAGTGCACGCAATGCAAATGGTCCCGTATTACCTCCTAATCGGTTACCTTTCTTTTTAAGTAATAGCCATAAGTTAATAATGTCGTCACTTGGCCATTTTGCAACAAGCTTACTGAATGAACCATACTCTTGCTGAAGCTCATAAATCATATGACAGTTAGAAGCGATGCTTTGCACCTTCTTATAATTACGAATAATGCGTTCATCTTGTGCCCGTTGCTCATACATTTCGGGAGACATATATAGTAACTTTTCTACTGAGAAATCCCAGAAAACCTCTCTAAATCCATCCCACTTCGCATTGACTACAGACCAATAGAATCCAGATTGAAAAATTTTTCTAGTAAACTCTTCCAACCATAAATCATCACTATATGTACAAAGCACACTTTCTTTCAGAGGCTCATTCAGTAAAACACGTAAATTGGCCTCACCACCTTTACGTTCACATGCTCTATCATAAATATCGTTAAATCGAGTCAATGGTGCTCCACTATCACATTAATTCAAATATCATTCTTAATAATAGTCTCACATATTATGTCTACTAAACACACTCAAGTTATAAGGACATTTAACGATAGGGGTAAGGTACGACTTACATAGCCCGGCAAGGTGATTATCGTGCAAAAGGCTAGCGACAACGAACGCAGTGAGTACGCTCTTTTTGCGCAAGGTGATTATCGTGCAAAAGGTTAGCGACAACGAACGCAGTGAGAGCGCTCTTTTTGCGCAAGGTGAAGTAACCCATTTTAACAAGAGATAATCAATACACCCCTATCAGCGTAGCAACCGATTAAAAACCAACAAAGTCTGGATCCTGAAACGAGTTCAGGACGACATAGTGAAAAAGGTGAATGACAACGAACGAAGTGAGAGCGCTCTTTTTGCGCAAGATGATTATCGTGCAAAAGGTTAGCGACAGCGAACGCAGTGAGAGCGCTCTTTTTGCGCAAGGTGAAATAAGCCGTTTTAGCTGTTGACGAGGGACTTAAACGCAAAAAACCCGCTGCATTTCTGCAACGGGTTTCTTTAATTGGGCCCTGGCAATGTCCTACTTTCACATGGGAAACCCCACACTATCATCGGCGCTATTTCGTTTCACTACTGAGTTCGGCATGGGGTCAGGTGGTTCCAAAATGCTATGTTTACCAGGAAATTCTGTGTGCAAGATGTTTAAAACACCTTACTAAAATCTGGAAGCGTAATTAAATTCTTATCGTCTACTTTCTATTCTTAACTTCTAACAAGCTTAAAACCACTTTGGCGTTGTATGGTTAAGCCTCACGGGTAATTAGTACGAGTTAGCTCAATGCCTCACAGCACTTCCACATCTCGCCTATCAACGTTGTAGTCTTCAACGGCCCTTCAGTTAACTCTAAGTTAAAGTGAGAACTCATCTCGAGGCTCGCTTCCCGCTTAGATGCTTTCAGCGGTTATCGATTCCGAACGTAGCTACCGGGCAATGCTATTGGCATAACAACCCGAACACCAGCGGTTCGTCCACTCCGGTCCTCTCGTACTAGGAGCAGCCCCTCTCAATTCTCAAACGCCCACGGCAGATAGGGACCGAACTGTCTCACGACGTTCTAAACCCAGCTCGCGTACCACTTTAAATGGCGAACAGCCATACCCTTGGGACCGACTTCAGCCCCAGGATGTGATGAGCCGACATCGAGGTGCCAAACACCGCCGTCGATATGAACTCTTGGGCGGTATCAGCCTGTTATCCCCGGAGTACCTTTTATCCGTTGAGCGATGGCCCTTCCATTCAGAACCACCGGATCACTATGACCTACTTTCGTACCTGCTCGACGTGTCTGTCTCGCAGTTAAGCTGGCTTCTACCATTACACTAACCGTACGATGTCCGACCGTACTTAGCCAACCTTCGTGCTCCTCCGTTACTCTTTGGGAGGAGACCGCCCCAGTCAAACTACCCACCAGGCACTGTCCTCAATCCCGATTAGGGACCTAAGTTAGAACATCAACACTACAAGGGTGGTATTTCAAGGTCGGCTCCACACAATCTAGCGACTGTGCTTCAAA